>JBFHKI010000215.1:0-4128 GCA_041595415.1 Pseudomonadales bacterium
CTCGCGGCATTTTCAATCTCAGCCTCTTTCGCTGCGTCGGCGCGGGTTAGTTTAAATACCACAGGACTGAGCAACAACAGGGCAATCAAATTTGGCAGGGCCATCAAGCCGTTCATGGTATCGGCTATAGTCCAAGCCATACCCAGATTTATGGTGGCCCCGACAGGGATTGCAAGTACCCAAAAAATACGAAAAGGAAGTAAAACTTTGACGCCAAAAAGATAACCAAAACAGCGCTCGCTGTAATAGCTCCAACCCAACAAAGTCGTAAAGGCAAAAACCGCCAAACCCAGCGCAACAATCTTGTCGCCACCGGGTAACACGGCTGAAAATCCCGCCGCTGTCATGGCACTGCCCTGCTCAACTCCGGCCCATACTCCGGTTACTACAATAACCAAACCTGTGATCGAGCAGAGAATAATGGTATCGATAAAGGTACCCAGCATGGCGATACGCCCCTGCCGCACAGGATCATCCGTCTGCGCCGCTGCGTGCGCAATCGGCGCGCTGCCGAGCCCTGCTTCATTGGAAAACACGCCGCGGGCCACCCCCATACGAATTGCCAGCCAAACAGCAGAACCGGCAAAACCCCCAGTTGCAGCTACCGGAGAAAAAGCCGATTTAATAATACTGAGCAATGCCGCGGGCAACTCGGTGAAGTTCATTAACAAAATCACCAACCCACACAAAATATAAGCCAGTGCCATCAAGGGAACCAATCTGGCGGCCACTTCGGCAATACGTCGAACCCCACCGAAAATCACCAAGCCAATCAGTATCGCCAAAACCAATCCGGTTACCCATTCCGGTACGCCAAAGGACAACATCAGGGCATCAGCTACTGAATTGGCTTGCACCCCATTGCCAATACCAAAACCGCCAAAACCACAAAGCACGGCAAAGGTAGCGCCCATCCAGGCCCATTTTGGCCCCAACCCATTGCGGATGTAATACATAGGCCCACCCACCGTTTCACCTTTGGCATTTTTTTGCCGGTATTCAACCGCTAAAACTGCTTCGGCATACTTGGTTGCCATACCCACCAGGGCCGTCATCCACATCCAGAACAACGCACCCGGACCACCAATGCCTATGGCTGTAGCAACTCCGGCGATATTGCCCGTGCCGATGGTGGCTGAAAGCGAAGTCATCAAGGCCCGAAAAGGAGGTATCTCGCCCTGTCCCTGACCAAACCGGCCAGCCCATAACTCCTTGAAACCTCGCCCTATTCTGCGCAGAGTCAGCCCCTTGAGGCCAAAGCTCAAATACAAGCCTGTGCCGAGCAGAAGCACCAGCATCGGTGGACCCCAAGCCCATGCGTTCAGCTGTCCCAGTATTGATTCAAACATTATGTACTACTCCAGACATCTGTATTTCAAGGCAAAAGGGGCTTGTAGCTTAACAAGACTGATTTTGAATAACTATTTTGCCGCCTGCCACTGCCGGCGCTGGGCAAAGAGACCGAATCCTCCGCCGGTATGCACAAAAACAATATCTCCCGTGCCGGAAAACTGGCCAGCGGCCATATCGGACAGCATGCCGTAAAAAGCCTTACCGGAATACACCGGATCCAACAGCAAGGCTTCTTTGCGCAACAGCTCGGTAATTGTGTCGAACACCGGTTTGCTGGCTATGGCGTAACCATCACCAATATAGGCATCCCTTACCCTCGGTTGTAGTCGGGATAGATCCATATCCACCTCATACTGCTCAACCCAGTCGCCAATATCTTTTTTAACCTTGCTCAGAAACCAGGCTTCATCGTCACATACCGCATAACCCCAAACCTGGGCAGGAATATCATGCAACACAACACCAGCCGTCAGCCCCGCCTGTGTTCCTCCAGAACCGGTTGCCGAAACAATGTGCTCGGGAGAAATGCCCTGCCGGGCAAAATCCGCCTGCAGCTCGGCTGCCGCATTGACATAACCCCAGACACCAACAGCATCGCTGGCCCCAGTGGGGATAAAAAAGGGATTCTGACCCTGCCGACGGTATCGCTCGCAACTTTCCGCAGCGATAAAATCCAGATGCGCCTGATAATAGCGCGGCGCAAAATAACTGATCTCGGCCCCGGCAAGTTGATCCAGAAACAAATTTCCATCCGGCTCTTGAGGTTCTTCACCTCGCAACAACAGATGGACTTTAAAACCCAGCTTGGCACCCAGAATAGCCGTTGCCCGGCAATGGTTTGATTGAATACCTCCGCAGGTGATGATTACATCCGCACCTTCGGAGCGCGCTTTGGCGAGGCTGTATTCGAGTTTGCGAACCTTGTTGCCAGACACAGAAAAGCCGGTCAAATCATCCCGTTTTACCCAGATGTTACGACCGGCTTGTTCCGAAATACGCGGAAGAAACTGCAGCGGTGTCGGCAGGTGAGCCAGTTGCAACCGCGGCGCTTCTTTCATAATGATCCGGTTATCAAATCGACTTTATAGTGCCTTTGGGAAGAACCGCGTGTACTGCAATGCGCTGAAACTTCAACTCCACCGTGCCGGTATCCAAAGTCAAGTAGTCATCATTCAGGCCGGTAATGCGTCCAACCAGTCCACTAGTCAAAACTACCTCATCACCCTTGTTGAGTGCACCCATAAGTTCTTGATGCTCTTTTTGTCGCTTCTTTTGAGGACGAATCAACATAAAGTACATAATGACAAACAGACCGCCAAACATAATCAGCGAAACCATCGGGTTACCCTGAGTAGGAACCGCTTCTTGCGCCTGAGCGGCAGGGATTAAAAATTCGAGCACAGATTATTCTCCAGTTAGATTTTCCGATATCCAGTTAAGGACATCCTCGTGATGACTCTTGGTTTTCACCTTGGTCATGGTGTGGGCAATATTGCCCTCTTTATCAATAATGAAGGTCATGCGATGGATACCATCGTATTCACGGCCCATAAATTTTTTCAGTCCCCAGACGCCAAACTGATCCGCAACAGCGTGATCTTCATCCGACAACAGGGTGAAGTTCAGCGCATCACGCTCTTCAAAGCGTTTCAGGCGTTTGGCCGGATCCGGGCTGATACCCAACACCACAACATCGGCCTTTTCCAGGTCGGATTGGGCATCGCGCAAGGCACAGGCCTGGACCGTACAGCCCGGGGTCATGGCCTTGGGATAAAAATACACCACCACAACCTTACCCAGAAACTGCTTCAGGCTGACAAGGTTGCCATCCTGGTCTTCGAGACTGAAATCGGGAGCTTTTGCTCCCGGCATCAGAGTATTCACAGGCTAGTCCGGATCAACCCAAAAGATGCGCAACGGCGTCGCGCTCTTCTTTAAGTTCGTTTTCGGTGGCGGTCATTTTCTCGCGAGCGAAATCATTAATATCAAGCCCTTGAACAATGCTCCAATCACCATCCTTACAGGTAACCGGGAAGGAGTAGATCAAACCTTCTTCGATTCCGTAACTGCCATCGCTGTATACACCCATGCTGACCCAGTCACCTTCCGGTGTACCCAACGCCCAGTCACGCATATGGTCCACGGCCGCATTGGCGGCAGAGGCTGCAGAAGAAGCGCCACGGGCTTTAATAATAGCGGCACCACGCTGCTGTACTGTGGGGATAAAGTCTTCTTCATACCAGTCCTGATCAACCAGGTTCAAAGCTGGTTCGCCAGCAACAGTGGCGTGATGAATATCCGGGAATTGAGTGGCTGAATGGTTGCCCCAAACTGTCATATGTTTCACATCGGTTGAATGCTTGCCGGTTTTGGCCGCCAACTGGCTAAGTGAGCGGTTGTGATCCAATCGCATCATGGCCGTAAAGTTCCGCGGATCAATATCCGGCGCGTTGCGCTGGGCGATTAGGGCGTTTGTGTTGGCCGGATTGCCCACGACCAGAACCTTGATATCCCGGCTGGCATAATCGTTAATAGCTTTACCCTGTACAGAGAAGATAGCCGCATTGGCTTCCAGCAAATCTTTGCGTTCCATACCTGGGCCACGAGGCCGAGCACCGACTAACAGAGCGTAGTCGCAATCTTTGAAGGCAACCGCCGGATCGTCCGTTTGCACGATGCCATGCACCAAAGGGAAAGCACAATCGTCGATTTCCATGGCAGTACCCTTAAGGGCATCCAGAGCCGGAGTAATTTCCAGCAGGTTCAGAATCACAG
>JBFHKI010000216.1:0-4125 GCA_041595415.1 Pseudomonadales bacterium
AGCGCGCAACAATCTGGGCGACCTTTGTATAGAGCCCCTGGCCCATCTCCGTTCCGCCGTGATTCACATGAATACTGCCGTCGGTATAGATATGCACCAGTGCTCCGGCCTGGTTGAGGTGTTTGGAGGTAAAGGAGATGCCAAATTTCACCGGTGTCAGGGCGAGCCCTTTTTTGATACTGGAGGAGTTCTGGTTGAACTCACGGATAGCGGCACGGCGCACGCGGTATTCGCTGCGTTCTTCCAGCTTGTCCATCAGGTCCTGCAGTAATTCGTATTCCACCTCCTGACCGTAGGGCGTGGTGGACGCGCCTTCGCGGTAGAGGTTGGCTTTGCGTACATCCAGTGGGTCCATAACCAGCCGGCGGGCAATATCGTCAATCATGGACTCGGTTGCCACCACACCCTGTGGACCGCCAAAACCGCGAAATGCGGTATGGGATACGGTGTGGGTCTTGGCTCGGTAGCCGGTGACCTTTGCCGTGGGCAGAAAGTAGGCATTGTCGGCGTGGTTCATGCCGCGATCGACGATACCGTCGGACAGGTCGGCGGTGCAGCCGCAGTCCCCAATCAGATCCATCTCCAGTGCCTGGATTTTTCCGCTGGAGTCAAAGCCAACCCGGTATTTATTCAAAAAGGGATGGCGTTTGCCGGTTTGCACCATGTCGTCTTTGCGTGACATGCGATAGCGCACCGGACGTTTGGTCCGGACCGCGAAGAGGGCGCAGAAACAGGCCAGAGGTGCGGCCTGGGATTCCTTGCCTCCAAAACCGCCGCCCATGCGTCGCACATCGGTCTGTACCGCATTGATAGGTAAATCCAACACTTCGGAGACCAGTTTTTGCACTTCGCTGGGGTGTTGGCTGGAGGCATAGACCATCACACCGCCTTCTTCTGTGGGTTCGGCGGCGCTGATTTGGCCTTCCAGATAAAAGTGCTCCTGTCCGTGACAGTAGACTTGTGATTCGACCAGATAGGAGGCTTGCTCGAGCTCTTTTTCTATATCGCCGCGCTGGATTTTTTGCGGGGGCAGTACAAAGAATTCTTCGCTGACGGCCTTTTCGACATCCAGCACAGGTTCCAAAACCTCGTACTCTACTTTTGCCAGCGCTACTGCGCGTTGTGCGGCCTCATAGGTCTCGGCCGCCACAGCAAATATAGGCTGGCCGATGTATTGCACCAGATCGTCGGCCATCAGCAGGTCACCACTGAATACCGGCGAAACATCCGCTTCGCCGGGTATGTCGGCGTGGCAAATAACGTCTACTACTCCCTCAGCCGCTTTTACAGCGGTGAGATCCATACTGAGAATTTTGGCGTGGGCGTGTTCGGATTTGCCGGTGCAGACATGGAGCTGGTCAGGGTATTCGGGCATATCGTCCACATATCTGGCCGTGCCTTGAACGTGTCGTTCGGCGGAATCGTGTTTGACCGAGTGTTTGTCAGCCGCCTGACTGCCGAGTGGGATGTTCAGTTCTACCAGTTTACGCATTGGTTTGGCCTCCCTGTTCAAGGTTGCCGGGCTGGTAGTGTTTGACGGCTCCTACCGAAAACACGTCCAGTGATTGTTTGCTGCCGAGTTCATCGACCAGGCGCCTTATGAGGTTTTGCGCCAACTGCAAGCGGTAGGCGGCACTGGCTCGTACGTCGGTCATAGGTTTGAATTCTTCAGCTATCGCCGCACTGCAGGTTTGCAGTGCAGCCTCCATGTCGTCTGTTGCGATACGGCTGCCGCGCAGAGCGGATTCAGCTGCGAGGGCGCGTTTGGGAATGGCGGCCATACCGCCAAAGGCAATACGGATATCGGCAATGCGATCCGGTTCAAGCTCGTCAAAGCGCACCGATATAGCGGCCATCACGGAGGAGATATCGTCTTCGAAACGTTTGGAGACCTTATAGAAGCGATGCGGGTGCTGCATGGATTGCAGGGGAATACGTATGCGGGCTATATATTGACCTGCGCCGATAAGGGTTTTTTTGTAATCCAGATAGAGATCGCTGATGGCAATCCAGTCGCGCTTGCCCCCGGCGGCGGTTACCCGTTCGACTTCGGCATCCCAAGCCAGCAGAACCGGAGGGGTATCGGCAATAGGCGAGCCGTTGGCGATATTACCCCCGATGCTGCCGCGATTACGAATCTGTTGTGAGCCGAGACGGTGAAGCAGTTTGAGGAAGTCCGGTGACTTTTCGGAAAAACTGGGCCACAGATCGATGTAGGGAGTAGAGGCTCCTATATAGAGGTGATCTTCGTCTTCACTGGTGCCTAACAGTTCGGTTACACGGCTGACATCTATCAGACAGGAGTGTTGTTTGAAATTCTGGGTGATGCCAAGCACCAAATCGGTGCCTCCGCAGAGAAGCTCCGCATCTTGGTGCTCCAGGATAAGGCGTTGCAGCTCGGTTTCATCGGCGGGCTGATAGATCTTGCGGTCCTGCTGTTCTATCAGGCTGGCAAGGCTTTCAGTAGGGCCGGAAAGCATTTCAAGGTATTGATTTAGTTCGGATTCTGATACAAGCCCAGGGTAGTCATGATTGAGCATTTCCTGACCGGCTTGCAGAATGGGCCGATCACCTGTGCAGCGGCACAGGTTGCCTGATATAGCTTCCGAAAGGGCGCTGCCGGTATCCTCGTTAGACTCTGTGTTTTGCTTTTGGCGGTCGTAGAGTCCCGCCAGGGACATAACAAAGCCCGGGGTGCAAAAACCGCACTGGGAACCGTGGCAATCCAGCATGGCTTGCTGAGCGGGATGAAGTTTATCCTTGGCCAGTCCTTCCACGGTGATGACGTAGCGGTTATGAACACTGGCCAGCAGGGCAATGCAGGCATTTACCGAGCGGAAACGTATCCGGGTTTTACCCTGGGTCTCGACGGCTTGTCCAACCAGCAGAGTGCAGGCGCCACAATCGCCAGAGCCGCAGCCCTCCTTGGTGCCTTTCAGTTTGGCCCGGGTGCGCAAATAGCGTAACAGGCTGGTATTGGGGTCAAGGTCATCGACCTTGGTTAGTACACCGTTTAGAAAAAACTGCATCTGTATCTCAAATTCCCACAAATTGACTGTAAATTTCTCTTCAGTCAGGGTTATGCAAAAATCTGGCCAACTAGACAGGTTTTAATAAAAGCCGGTAAAAACTGCGTTATTTGTGTGGCACGCATATTGCAGAACACTCTATTAAAGGCTTTGCCTAAGAAGAGAAGATGCGTGGATTTATGATTTTTTTTGTCACCGGGTCTGTTTTTATAAAGATCTGTACATTTAGTCAGGAATTATTGCTTTGGGACTGAAGACAGACAAAAGCACCAGATTGGAGCTGATAAACCTGAGCAAGCGCTTCGGCGAAACCCTGGCCAATGACCGGATATGCCTGAAGGTTCAGGCCGGTGAGATACACGCGATTCTGGGTGAAAACGGTGCGGGTAAAAGTACCCTGATGAATATGATTTACGGAGTTTTGCGTCCGGACTCTGGAGATATTCTCTGGAACGATCGCGAAGTGACCATCTCCAGCCCACTGGATGCCCGTGACCTGGGAATTGCCATGGTGTTCCAGCACTTTGCGCTTCTGGAAACCCTGAGTGTGGCGGAAAATCTGGCGCTTTTCTTGCCCCGCAGCGAATCACGGGATATCGACAAGGTGGTGGCGCGCATCGAGCAATTAAATGCCGAATACGGTTTTGCCCTGGATGCCACGGAGTTGGTTGCCAACCTGTCGGTGGGGCAAAAGCAAAGGGTCGAGATAGCCCGTTGCCTGCTTGAACCGCGTCAACTGTTAATTCTGGATGAGCCAACTTCGGTTCTGACCCCCACCGAAGTTGAGGAACTGCATGGCCAACTTAAACAGTTGAGCCAGCAGGGGATGAGTATTCTTTATATCTCCCACAAACTGGATGAAGTGCGGGCCATCTGCGACCGCGCCACCATCATCCGCGGTGGGCGGGTGTCGGCCGAGTGTGACCCCAGGGAAAAAAGCACCGACGAATTGGCGCGACTTATGCTCGGCGAGGATTTACATCTGGATCAGAGTATCGATGCCGGCAAATCCGGCGATGTGGTTTTGAAACTCGACCACCTGAGCCTGGCTTCCAGTCCGGAACGCAATGTACATATTCAGGATATCGGCTTTGAG
>JBFHKI010000217.1:0-4118 GCA_041595415.1 Pseudomonadales bacterium
CTGAGTCGGAAAGGCGATCTCGGCCCCTGCATCGGCAATAATATCAGCGACTTTGAGCAACACATCCTGCTTAACCTCGTGGAATTTCACCCAGTTGGTGGTCTTGGTAAAGGTATAAAAGAAGAAATCCAGAGAACTGGCACCGAAACTGTTGAAGTTGACTATCAAGGTCTGTTCGGTGTCGATCTCTTCGTGCTCGATCAGCATCTGCTTGACCTCTGCCACTATCTTGCCGACAACCGATATATCTTCGTAACGCAGCCCTACTGTCTCGTAAATACGGCGGTTTGCCATACGCGAAGGGTTCTCGACCGAAATGGTGTTGAACACCGAATTGGGCACATAGAGAGGTCGCTTGTCGAAGGTGCGGATTACCGTGCGGCGCCAACCGATATCTTCCACAGTTCCCTCGATCTCTTTATCTGGTGAACGCACCCAGTCGCCAATGGAGAAAGGTTTGTCGAGATAAATCATAAAGGCGCCAAAAAAATTGGCCAGCATGTCGCGCGCGGCAAAACCAATAGCTATCCCACCAATGCCGCCAAAGGCCAACACGCCGGAAACACTGTAGCCCAAGGTTTGGAGTATCACCAAGACCGTAGTCAGGATAATAGACGCCTGTAGCAATTTACCCAACGCCAAGGCTGTGCTCATATCCATCGGTTTGCGTAAATGATCCGGCGAGGTGACATTAGTTTCCGCGCGTTTGATAAAACGCAGCAAAGACCAGGCAATCAACAATATCAGGCTGACCTGATTGACCTTCGAGAGAATGGCCACCCATTCATCGGTTTCCGTCAATTGAGCTGTCACTAATGCGGCAAAATTGATACCGAATAACCAGATAGCCCACTCAACAGGCCGGTTTAAAGCCAGGATAAATGCGTCGTCCCAAAGGTTTTTGGTTGATTCCGCCCGCGCCAACAGAACCTTGAAAAAACGGCTGACCAGATAATTGCCGATAGACACGACAAAAACGATGCCGAACACCCAGAATATCCAATACTGTTGAAAGTGGCTTTCATATATCTCAAGCACAGCTTGCTTTCTCCTCAATCTCTTGAATGAATTTGGTCGCCAAAGCGAAGTTAGGATGACTTGTAATTTCCGGTTCAGTCCAGGTTTTCCGGGCCCGCATACGCAGAGCCGCGTCGGAACCGGGAATGGCCTGTTCGGCCATCCACTGCTGCACCTGCTCGGCCATCACCCTGTCGTTACAGACCAGAAGCAAATCGCAACCAGCCTGAATTGCCGCCCGGGCTCGATCCACTCCATCACCGGCCGAAGCGGCACCGGCCATACTCAAGTCATCACTAAATACCACACCGGAATAGGCCAGATCTCTACGCAGGATTTCCTTGATCCAGCGCGTTGAAAAACCCGCCGGTTGACTGTCAACTTGAGGGTAAACCAGATGCGCAGGCATCAGGGCGTCAAGTTTGTCGGCAAGCTCCACAAAAGGACGCATATCCGAGGTAGCTATTGCCGCATAGCTTCGGTCGTCCACTGGCTGCTCATGATGGCTATCACCGACAACCGCACCGTGACCCGGAAAATGCTTACCGGTGGTTGCCATACCCGCTTCATGCATGGTATCCAGATAAGTTTTGGCCAGCTCAATGGTTTGATCAGGATCCGGACTAAAGGAACGATCGCCGATAACCCTGGATTTACTTTCATCCAAATCCAACACTGGCGTAAAACTCAGATCCACTCCGGTACTAAGCACTTCTACTACCATCAACCAGGCCAAAGAGGATAAAACCTCATGCTCTCTATTGGGATAACACTCAATATAGCGGCTAATTTTTTGCAAAGATGGCAACTTGGCAAAGTCCTGGATAAAGCGCTGCACTCTTCCACCTTCCTGGTCGACACAAATCAGGGCATCGGGCTTAACCGCGCGAATTTCAGCCACCAACTCAGCTACTTGTTTGCGGTTTTCAAAATTACGCGCAAAAAGGATGGCACCACCAACCTCTGGTTTCGAAAGCAGCACCAAATCGGAAGCATCCAAACGGGGGGCGGCAAAGTCAATTATTAACCTTCCGGAATTTACCAAACTCATTATTCAGATAACTCTTGTTAGATAATTTTTATCTTAAAGGCATCCCGCTTATCCATTGCGGTACTAAAGGCCTCTAAACCCATTCAATGGCTGCCTCTATTTCATCGGTATTTCAAAGGCTTGCAAGCCTGCCCTGTGAATTGATCGAAAACAAGGGCAAAAGCAATGGTAATTGACCCCGCATACTAAAGGTTTGATCATGAAAGAAATCATTTGGAGGGAGATCAATATGGCATTCCGCACACCCGAAATTGGTGCATGGTACATAGACCTTCAACTCAACCAGCATTTTGAAGTTGTTGCGCTTGACGACAACGAACGCACAGTCGAAATCCAGTATGTGGACGGTGAGCTGAGCGAACTGGACCTGGAAAGCTGGCGACAAATGTCCGTTGAGCCCGCCGCTGCCCCGGAAGACTGGAGTGCATCCTATGAAGTCAGCCGCGAAGACAACCCGTTCGAAGAGGAAAAATTTGATGTCCTCAAAGGCGACCCTTTAGCTACCATTGAATCCGAACTCTTTGAGGGCTCTGACCCTTACTAGAGCATGGTTGGTGGAATCAACTATAGTAGGCATTGGAGCTATCTGAGTGATCTGTAATATCACGCACGCCTTTTAGCTCAGGGAGTTTCTCCATCAAAGTTGCCTGCACACCGTCGCGCAAAGTGACATCCAACATACTGCAGCCTTGGCAGCCTCCGCCGAATTTCAATACCGCTACATCGGTGTCATCCACTTCGACCAACGATACCTGACCACCGTGAGCCGCAAGGCCGGGGTTAACATCATTCCAGAGAATATAGTTAACTTTGTCTTCCAGAGGACTGTCGTCGGACACCCGAGGTGTACGCGAGTTTGGCGCCCGGATAGTAAGCTGCCCACCCATTTTGTCGGCGGCATAATCCACTGTGGCATCTTCCAGAAAGCTGACACTGCGCTTTTCATAGTAAAGTCGAAACTCCGGCAGATCCTCATATTCATCTTCCGGCTTCTCTTCACCTGGACGACAGTACGACAGACAGGTTTCCGCCTCGGGCGTACCAGGGTTCAGAACAAACATTCGCACGGCAATGCCTTCGACCTCTTGCTTTTGCAAAAGACCACCGAGGTATTCCCGCGCTGACTCAGTAATAGAAACGATAGACATAAAAATACCCGAGCAATTTAGTCGGGTATTTTAGTGGATCAGACGAAGAGGCTCAAGAAAATCCTGAGCAATAGCGCAATTCTATTGACTGAGAATTTGCTCAACAGCCGGCAAGTAGCTCTCGGCTTCTTCAAGGTCGGAGTTTTCATCGGATCCGTTGAGAGAGCTTTCGGCTTTCAACTGCGAAGGATTGGCGGCTTCCACTACCAACAGGGTCTCCGTAAAGGCCCGCGCCTCATTCAAACCGGAGTCCGTCTGAACATTGACGACCACACTCAAAGTATATTCGCCAGCAACATCGGCTCCTACCTCAAGCTGACTGGAAAATTGGTAAGGTCCCGAAAAGCTTTCTGAAAAACGGGTTCTCCCTTCAAGCGACAGCCCGTCCTGGGCCTTTATCTCAACATCTATCCGTCCCGACTCGTATTGAGGCGTTAGCTGAAAAATAAGAGTGGCCTTCTCTCCAACTTGCAAGGGACCGGCAAAATTGGCAGTAAAAAGCACAGCGGCTCCGGGTTTAATCGTTACAACAGGTTCCGGTTGTTTTACCTTGTCAGAAACGGAAGCAGCCTCGGATTCAACTAATTGCAAAGTCTGGCTGGAAGAGTCACAGCCCGACAACCCCAGAAACAATATAGTTAGTATAAAAGTACGCATATCATCACCTTGGCTTAATTGGGCAAAATGGAAAGATCAAAACAGGTCAGCCCTCCGGTGTCACTGTCTTCATCGATGTTAAACCAGTCAAAGGCTTCCAGCACATACTCCCCGGTGGCAAAACTCGCTACAAAGCTTTCGTTGTTGGAATCAGCCGAAGCGCCTTCACCAAGCACATAGCTGGTAACCGGCTTACCCTGACGAAAAATAATGAAATCCGGATCGCTGTCCCGAGCAACATCGTA
>JBFHKI010000218.1:0-4100 GCA_041595415.1 Pseudomonadales bacterium
GTTGCGCGAGATTCGCGACTTCTCAATCGCCAATTATCAGGATTTCCTGCAACGCCAGACACAGGATTCCGACTTTATGGAACACTACAGCGACTTCGGAGTACGCTATCTTCCCAAGGCGACCGGTCTCTCTCTAAAACACCTGGCCAGATTTCTTGGGCCGGAGAGCAATTGGACTCTGGGCTTGTCTTCGGAAATGGAAAACACCGATCTGGAGCAGTACAACATCCTCTATCTTGGCTACTTCAGTGCCCTTAATCTTTTCAAGACTGATGTATTTTCCCAATCCGTTCTGCAACTTCATCCCAATGGCAATCTTCTGATTCAGTCTGAAACCGGCGAAGTATTTGTCGGGGATGGACAGCTTTATCCGGGCTACCGGGATCGCTATCTGGATTACGCCATGTTGCGCAAGATTACCTTGCCCAGCGGCAATACCCTCTTTGCCCTGATGTCGGCGCGAGATGCCGGTTTGGAAAGTCTGGTGGAATATGCCTTCTCATCTGAAGGTACTCGGGAAATAGAAACCCAGCTCGGGAACAGCAGCGCAGATTTTGAAATGTTACTGGAGGTTTCCGGCAGCGAACCGGGCAACCTGATCAGTCAAATCAGAATGATTCGGCCAACTGAAGACTAGCTGATTGCCCGCTGGCCTGATCCGGCGTCAGTGACACCTCGGGCGGAATAATTTCAAACAGGTCACAACGATCGCTGCAATACTGTTGACCATCGACTTCAAGCAAAAGCAGTCGTCCGGCCGGCTCACCAGAGCGAGATGGAAAAGCTGAAAAGCGCACCGGAGTTCCAGCTTTAAGCATATCCAACCGCCACCCGGCCCGGGTCAAAATCACACGACTTTGCCCCTCAAGCACCCAGTCCCGACTTTCGCCATTCTCTTCTACTGTAACAACCAGATAAGAATGTGGATCCATAAAGGAGAAGTTTTTCACCATCCCCGTATGACTGACGATAGCTTCTTCCGACACTATATAGTGCACTTCCATAGCGTGGTGCGCTCGGGCACAGGTGCTGATCAACAGCAACGCAACGATAAGAGAAAGTGTTTTTCCACCAAACATATATAGCCAGATATAGAGACTGAATCCTGTAGAGCCGCAATTCTGCCACAAAAATTCCCGCGCCATCCAATAATCATTGGTTAAGAAGGCTTAACACCCTCGAAGCAGCAAACCTCCAGATGACGGGCTTTACGCCCAACGTTAACGCTACGTTAACCTTGGATAACTGTTCTCAACTTAAACTACTGACAAAGAAAACCTAAAGTGAGCCTCATTAAATTTGCATAACTGACAGAGGAAAAGGTCTCCTACAAAATGAAAAAATCAACAACAAAACCACTGATCTTGTCACTGCTCGCAACGGCCACCTTGCCCGTTGCTGCCCAGGATATTGAGGTTGATGAACAGATAGTTTTTGGCCGACTGCAAGAGCAAATCGGCAATGCATCCACTGCGAGCGAAGGTACGGTAGGCGGGGCTGACCTGGCCGTTCGCCCACTGCTTAAAGTAGCTGAATTACTGGAAGCTGTTCCCGGTATGGTAGCGGCCCAACACTCTGGATCCGGCAAAGCCAACCAGTATTTTATGCGCGGCTTCAATCTGGATCACGGCACCGATTTCACCAACTATATCGACGATGTGCCCTTTAACCTGCGCTCTCACGGCCACGGCCAGGGTTATCTGGATGTTAATGGACTGATACCTGAAACCGTAAGCCGTATCGATTACCGCAAAGGTACCTACCGGGCGGATACCGGTGATTTCTCCATGGCTGGTGCTTCCATGATGACCACGATCGATTATCTGGACCATGACTTTGTTGCTCTGGAAACCGGGGAGTACGGCTGGCAACGATTGGCTGGCGGTACCACGATGGACCTGGGCGGCGGTGATCTTACCATTATTGCCGAGGCCAAATCCTATGACGGCCCCTGGGAGCTGGAGGAAGATCTGGACCACAAATCGCTTTGGGCAAAATATGTAGAGGAAACCAGCTTCGGCACCCTTAGAGCCTCACTGTCAGGCTATAGCGCCCAGTGGAATCCAACGGAACAGATCCCGGAAAGTGCCATAGGTACTGCCGTTTGTGAGGATGAATACTGTTCACTGGACCCTACTGCAGAGGGCGAAACCGATCGCTGGATTGCCACCTTGCAGCTGGAAGGCGATGATTGGCGCAGTACGCTCTACGCACAAACCTACGACTGGCAAATGACCTCCAACCCCACCTACGATGAGCAGATAAATCAGTTCGACAAACGCAATATCTTTGGCGGCCGACTGGAGAAGTCCTACCTGATCAATGACCAGATCAGCACGACACTGGGAAGCGAGTTCCGTTATGACGACATCGAAAGTGTTGGTGTGGATTATTATGAAGACGGAGACTTTCTGGCCGAAAACGGTAACAACAGCATCAAAGAATCCTCACTGGGAATATACGGCGAAGCGGTTTATCAACCGACATATGCACTGCGTATTCTTGCTGGTCTGCGCGCCGACACCTACGATTTTGACGTAACCGCACTTAACAACCTGAGTGAAGAGGGTTCAGCGTCCGATGCCGTTGTGTCTCCAAAGCTCGGGCTGGCCTATCGATTTGATGACCGCTTTGAAGGTTATGCAAACTGGGGTAAAGGTTTTCATTCCAATGACGCACGTGGAGTAGTCAACGATACCGATCCGGTACAAGGTCTGGTTCAGGGTGAAGGTTCCGAAATCGGGCTGCGCTTTGAACAGGGTGACCTGAAACTCTCGGCGACCTACTGGCAACTTGAGCTGGACAGCGAGCTGGTTTTTGTCGGCGACTCCAACTCGGTTGAACCCAAAGGCGGGTCAGAACGTGACGGCATAGAATTTACCGCCGCCTGGAACCCCATTGACTGGCTGGCTATCGATGCCAACTACACCATCAGCGATGCCGAATATACCGATCCTGCTACCGCAGGTGGCAAATACATTGAGGGTGCCGTAGAAAACAGCGGCCAAATTGGCCTCACCGCACACCTGCAAAACTGGGAACTCAGTTCACGCCTGCGCTATCTGGGTGAATATGCCTTAACCGCTGACAATGCCGAACGCACCGATGCCACCACCTCTTTGAATCTTCGCGCGGCCTATACAATGAATCAATTCACCATTTACGGTGAACTGATCAATGCCACTGACGAAGACAACAAAGACATTGTCTACTTCTACGAAACCAACGTAGACGGTCTTGGTGTTTCCGAGGGGCGTGTTAGCCGCGCCAGCGAACCTCGTACCCTGAGACTGGGTGTTAAATACAGCTTTTAACCCAAGTCTATTTTCAGACTGATAAACCGGCAGCTGTGACCTCAGTTGCCGGTTTTTTTATTCTTGTAACGCAACTTGCGAAGGCCGGGAAATACTGCCAATATCCGCGGCCCTTTTGGTCGAGACGGTAAAAAGGTATGGTTCACAAACCTTAATACCCGGTTTCGACATCTCCGGAATATCGTACTCAGACTATGGCGGCAAAACCCAAAAAAAAACCTGGCGACAACACCATTGCCCGCAACAAAAAAGCGGGGCACGACTATTTCCTGGAAGATAAAATCGAAGCCGGCCTGGAACTCCAAGGCTGGGAAGTAAAGAGCTGCCGCGCCGGCAAAGTGCAACTCACCGACACCTATGTTTTCTTCAAAAATGGTGAGGCCTTCTTGCTCGGCACCCAGATCACCCCCCTGAATACCACTTCTGCACATCAAACCACCGATGCTGGCCGCACCCGCAAGCTGTTGATGCACGGCAAAGAAATTGACCGCCTGCGCGGTGCTGTCGAGGCCAAGGGTTATACAGTTTTATGCACAGCCCTCTACTGGAAAAACCACTTGGTCAAGGCGCAAATCTGCCTGGGCAAGGGTAAAGCCGCCCACGACAAACGCGACTCTATCAAGGACCGCGACTGGCAACGACAAAAACAGCGGGTTCTGCGCAGCAACCTCAAGACCGGCTAGGCTTGCAAAATTCAGACAAAAAAAGAGCCGCATTACGCGGCTCTTTTTTTGTCCTGTGAATATCAGACGATAGCCAGAATATCACCAGGCATATTACGGATAA
>JBFHKI010000219.1:0-4015 GCA_041595415.1 Pseudomonadales bacterium
CAAGCGTGTTTTTCCGGAAATGTTCGAGAACTACAGCATCCTGCCGGTGGACGACTATCCCTCGCATTTGTTCCGTACCTTGGCATCTCTCTCGCCACGCCGTATCAAGCGGCCAAGCGTCGTGGTGTTGACGCCGGGTATCTACAACTCGGCCTACTTTGAGCACGCCTTTTTGGCTCAGGGTATGGGCGCCGAGCTGGTTCAGGGTGATGACCTCTTTGTCGATGAGAACAATCTGGTGCAGATGAAAACCGTTGATGGCCCGCAAAGAGTAGATGTTATCTACCGACGAATAGACGATACCTTTATGGATCCTGAAGTGTTTCGGGAAGATTCAACTCTGGGGGTGCCGGGTTTGATGCGCGCCTGGAAGGCCGGCAATGTGGCTGTTGCCAACGCTCCGGGTTCTGGTGTTGCGGATGACAAGGTCATATACGCCTATGTGCCGGACATGATTCGTTATTACCTCAAGCAGGAACCCAAGTTGCGTAGCGTTAAAACCTATTTGTGTATGCTGGAGAAAGATCGTGAATACGTGCTTAAAAATATCGCCCAGATGGTGGTCAAGCCGGCCAATGAATCAGGCGGATATGGTTTGATGGTTGGTCCGCACGCCAGCGCCGCAGAGCACAAGAAATTTGCCAGTCTGATTGAAGAAAACCCGCGCAACTACATTGCCCAGCCAACCATATCCCTGTCCACGGCACCGACCATCATAGGCAGTGAAATCGAACCCAGACATCTGGATCTACGGCCCTTTATTTTGCAGGGTGCCAGCAGCTACGTTTCAGCCGGAGGGCTGACCCGGGTGGCCATGACCAAGGGGTCACTGGTTGTGAACTCCTCCCAGGGTGGGGGAAGTAAAGATACCTGGGTAGTGGAGGACTAATAAGATGTTGTCACGCGTAGCGAATCGTCTCTATTGGAGTGCCCGTTATCTGGAGCGCTCGGAAGGCACTGCCCGTATGGTCAATGCCTATACCCACTTTATTCTCGATCTGCCAAAAAGTAACCCGGTCGGTTGGGATGTATTGATACGCATTATTGAGGCCGAGCCGGCCTATTTTTCCCGATATAAAAAACTATCCGAGCAAAATGTCATCAAGTTTTTGCTTATCGATGAAGAGAACCTGGGTTCTTTGCTGGCCTCGGTTACTTTTGCCCGTGAAAACCTGCGGACCACACGAGATGTGTTGCCTGAAGAAGCTTGGGAGCTGGTAAACGAGCTGCACATCTATACCAAAAGGAACGCCGTAGAAGCAGTCAAGCGTCGGGGGCGGCATGAATTTCTGGAAGAGATCATGTTGCGAAATATTCAGATTGACGGACTTTTTGACGGTTCCATGAACCGCGACCGCTCCTTTGAATTTATCCGCCTGGGGCGCTATCTGGAACGCTGTGATATGGCAACCCGTATCGCCGATGTGGGTATCGCCGGCCTGCCGGATGAGGACAGCGCCGAGTTGGATCTGGAGATTTCACTGTGGGTTAACCTGCTGACATCTCTGTCGGCCACCAGTGCCTACCGGCGCGAGGTTGGGCCTATTGTCGAACCTTCGGAGGTAACCGACTTTATTTTTAACTACCCCCATTTTCCGCGCTCGGTACGCTATTGTCTGGACCGGGTTGAAAGGGCGATCAGCGGCTTTAACCACAACGATTCCAGTATGGCCATTCTGGGACGTATGCGTAAGAAACTGGACAGGTTTGATGCCAAAAAGCTGAGCAAATCCCAGATACATGAAGTTATTGATCAAATCCAACTTGAGCTGAACCGATTAAACACTACAATCGCCGACACTTGGTTTTTCCCGGAAAATAGATAATGCGGCGATTTTGGTGTGACTGCGGTCACCCGCTTTTTTTTGAAAGCGTACGGTGCACACACTGTGGCGAAGATGTGGGTTTTGACCCCGTCAGCGCCGATATGATCACGCTCAAGGGTGGCAGCCGGATTAACTCTCTTTTTGCCACCGGTGGTGATTACCTTTATTGCCAGAATGGACTGGATCACAAGGTGTGTAATTGGTTGGTTCGTTCCGAAAACGCCGGCAGTCTGTGCATGGGTTGCAGCTTTAATCGCACAATCCCCAACCTTTCCTATCCGGAAAATATCAAACGCTGGCAACGTTTTGAGCAGGCAAAAAAACGCCTGTTCTATTCACTGATGTCTTTGAAGTTGCCTCTGGTCAACGGTTGGCAAGATCCGCAAAACGGCCTGTTGTTCGATTTTATGGAGGATCAACGCTCCAATCCGGTTTTACTGGAGAGTTTTGTCAGTACAGGTTATCTCGGCGGGGTTATTACCATCAATGCGCTGGAGGCGGACGATATCGCCCGCGAAGCCACCAAAAATGAAATGAACGAGTCCTATCGGACCATGCTGGGTCATTTGCGACACGAGAGCGGTCACTATTTCTATTCTTTTTTGAAGCAGTTTCCGGATCTACAGGCTGAATTTGCCAACCTCTTTGGTGACGACAGTCAGGACTACCAAAAATCCCTGGATCGCTACTATGCTCTGGGGCCCATAGAGAAATGGTCGGATTACTACATCAGCGCTTATGCCTCCTGTCACCCGTTGGAAGACTGGGCCGAGTGCTGGAGTCACTATCAACACCTGACGGACACACTGGAAACTGCCAGTGCCTACCAGATGATTCAGGATCAGGTCAGCCAGCAGGATTTCCGTACCATGGCGAATATGTGGCGCAGCTTTGCTGTGGCACTGAATGAGCTAAACCGCAGTATAGGTTTGGCGGATGCCTATCCCTTTGTTATTACCCAGACCATAGAGCGCAAACTGGCCTTTGTCGGCAAGGTAGTTAATCGCGTGGGGCAGAGTCTTCCAGCGGCGGCAGCTCATTGAAGGCTTCGCGAATTTTGTCGTCCCAGCTTTTACGCAACAGAATCCAGTAGGGGTCACTTTCCTCATAGCGGTAGTAAGCGGCGGCATCCTGCAGGCTGTCGGCCTTGTAAAACAACAACTCGATAGGCGGGCCAACGGTTGCGTTACTGCGCATGGTGGAGTCGGTAGATACCAGCGCACAACGCATGGCAACTTCGTGCGGCGTATCTTTGCGAATAATACGATCCAGAATGGGCTTGCCATATTTGGTTTCGCCTATCTGCAAAAAAGGGTGCTGCTCTGAAGAGCGGATGTGGTTGCCCTCGGGGTAAACCAAAAACATCTCAGGTGATGTTCCCTTGATCTGACCACCAATAATAAAGCTGGCACCGGGTTTGTAACCGGCCTTGGGCGCATCCTTGTCGATAAATTTTTTCTGCTGTTCGATGCTCAACTGACCAATATAGTCGGCCACGTCTTCCAGGTGTTCAGCTTTGCCAAAGTGGAAATCGGCATCCGCCTGCATATCTCGTTCAATTTGTGCCACCACGGCCTGACTGGTTGCCAGATTGCCCGCGCTCAGAATAACCAGTTGCCGGTCATTGGCTAAGGAAAAGCGGTGCATCTTGGAATAGGCACTGACCTGATCGGCCCCGGCATTAGTGCGAGAGTCCGAGCAGAAGACCAGGCCCTCCTCGATTTTTATAGCGAGACAATAAGTCATAGGTTTGAAAACTTGTGATGGCGCTCAGAAAAACAGCCGAAATATTAACAGAATAAGATTGTTATACGTCCAATAGATTCAGGCAATTTTTTTACCAAGCCTGTCGGTCGACAAAAAACACGCTCTGAGAAGGCTGACACTCCTGAACAGGTAAAGAAAATACACATGGGACTGGGCAATTGCCCCCTGCCTTAGGTAGAATGCGCGGCCTTCTGATCGATAACCACATTCAGAACGGAAAATACTATAGCTAAAGGCGCGGTGGCAGAGCCCGTCAGGCAGGCTGAGAGCAGCAGTGGACCTTGTCCGCGACACTCAGAATCTGTTTGAGGATCACCGTTGTTTGATGGCTCACATAAAGGCGCGGTGGCAGAGCCCGTCAGGCAGGCTGAGAGCAGCAGCGGACCTTGTCCGCGACACTCTGAATCTGTTTGAGGATCACC
>JBFHKI010000220.1:0-4014 GCA_041595415.1 Pseudomonadales bacterium
ACAAGCCATTGCCCTGGCGGGAGAAGCCAGTGACTCTTGAAGAATTCAACACATCCACAAAAATCGCCGCCGTAGAGCTGATGCTCAAGTGCTGTCACAGCCACCGTTGGGCCAGCGAAGTCTGCACGCAACGCCCCTATGCCAGTCTCGCAGATTTAAAACAGAGCGCTGACAAAATCTGGGGCGGCATGGACGAGATTGATATTCTCGAAGCCTTCTCCGGCCACCCCCAAATTGGCGATATGGCGGCCCTCAAGGTCAAGTACTCACGCGCATCCGCCGAGCAGGGCCAGGTACAGGAAGCCAGCCCTGAAACCCTGCAGGCATTGATGGATATGAACGCCCTCTACCGCGAAAAGAACGACTTTATTTTTATTGTCTGTGCCTCCGGAAAAAGCGCCGAAGAGATGCTCGACATACTAAAAAGCCGTATAGACAACGATCGCGAAACCGAGCTGGCCAAGGGCGCGGAAGAACAGCAAAAGATTACCCATATCCGGCTAGACGCCCTCTTTGCCAACAAGGAAACCCCATGAACATTACGCTTTCCAGCCATGTATTGGATTTACAGACCGGTCGCCCGGTTGCCGGCCTCAAGGTCAGCCTTTTTGAGGCAGAAGCCAAGACACCACTGGACACGGAAATCACCAATGCCGACGGCCGCGTATCGGCCTGGAATGATGCCATCAACCTCTGGAAAGGCACCTACCGTCTGGAATTTGACACCGGTGCGTGGGCCGAAGCCGAAGATCGTGACTGTTTCTTCCCCAAGGTGGTTATCTATTTCCAAATCGACGAAAGCCAGCCCCATTATCACGTGCCATTGCTGCTGAGCCCTTACGGTTACAGCACCTATCGCGGCAGCTAAAGAAGGTGGTGGCGATTTGATCACGCAACTTTTCCGGGGCCGTATCCTGCATTGCACCAAGAGCTGGCAAAGCGCTGGTGCTGCATCTGTACAATACATGGAAGACGGAATTCTCGCTCTGGAGGGCGACACAATTTCGGTCTGTGCCGAGGCGGAAACACTGATTCGTCAGGGTATGGATGTTTCCGGCGCACGGCATATGCAGGACAAGCTGATAGTGCCCGGTTTTATCGACACCCATGTGCACTCTGCACAGCTGGATATTATCGCCTCCTACGGTGAACAGCTTATGCAGTGGTTGGAGCGCTACACCTTTCCATCCGAAGCCCGCTTTGCCGATGCCGATATGGCTGCCGAAATAAGCGATATTTTCCTCTCCGAACTTATCGACGCCGGCACCACGACCGCGGCGGTCTACACCACTACCCACCCGGCGGCCACCGAATCGCTTTTCAGTGCCGCAGCAAAACGCCAGATGTGTCTTATTGCCGGCAAGGTTCTGATGAACCGAAACGCACCAGATGAACTGCTGGACGGCGAGGATCTGGGCATCCCGGCCTGTCGCAGGCTGATCGAGACATGGCACGGACAGGGGCGTCTGCACTACGCCGTTACACCGCGCTTTGCCATTACCTCCACAGTTGAACAACTTAGCCAGTCAGGCGCTTTGCTCAAGGAATTCCCCGGGCTCTACATGCAGACCCACCTGTCGGAAAACCTCGAAGAAATTGCCCAGGTAAAACAGCTCTTCCCACAGGCAAAAAATTATCTGGACACCTACGAGATGGCCGGACTTCTGGGTGAACGCTCTATCTTTGCCCACGGTATCCACCTGCAAGCGGAAGAAATCCAAAGTCTGGCCGACAGTGGCTCCTCGGTGGCCTTCTGCCCCAGCTCCAATCTCTTTCTCGGCAGTGGGCTACTGGATATAGAAAAACTGCAAGAGGCAAAAGTCGCCACCAGCCTGGGCTCGGATGTCGGCGGCGGTACCAGCCTGTCGGTTTTCCGAACCCTTGCCGATGCCTACAAGGTTTGCCAACTGTTGGGCAACAAACTGGAGCCCATGCAAGCCTTCCATATGGCAACTCTGGGCAATGCCAGTTCGCTGCAGTTGCAAGACCGTATAGGTAATTTGCGCGAAGGCAGCGACGCCGACTTTCTTGTATTGGATCCCTCCGCCACCTCCCTGATCCAGAGGCGTGTGCGTAGTTGCCGGGACATCGCCGAAGAGTGGTTTGTCTATATGACCCTCGGCGACGAAAGACTGGTAGCAGAAACCTGGATCGCCGGTAGGCCAGTTCACAGCCACCGTAAAAACAACCCGAAGGAATTTAAGGTCATGGTCTCCTGATGGAAGCATTTATTATCGATTGGTTGAGTTTGGTGGTGCGCTGGTTACACCTGATTACCGGTATCGCCTGGATCGGGGCATCTTTCTATTTTGTCTGGCTCGACAACAGTCTGGAACCACCTCCGACCTGGAAACAGGAAAAAGGCGTCAAGGGTGATCTCTGGGCCTTTCACGGCGGCGGTATATATGAAGTCGCCAAGTATCAGTTGGCGCCACCGGTTATGCCGCAACACCTGCACTGGTTTAAATGGGAAGCCTATAGCACCTGGATTACCGGAATGTGCATGTTGGCGGTGGTGTATTACCTGCAGGCCGACACTTATCTGGTGGGTAGCGACAGCTGGGCAAGTAACGCCCCGACCGCCATAGGCACCAGTATTGCCTATCTGCTCACCGGCTTTATTCTCTATGAATTGGCCCTGAACGCCGGACTGGCGCAACGCGGCAAAGTCTTTTTGCTGTTTATGGTGGCGCTGTTGGCCTTTGCCGCCTGGTTCGCCACCTTCGCCTTCTCCGGCCGTGGAGCCTTTATCCATCTGGGTGCCCTGATGGGTACCATCATGGTGGCCAATGTCTATTTCGGCATCATTCCGGCGCAAAAGGGCTTTATCAAAAGCATAGAGGCCGGTGAAACACCCGATGCCTCACCCATGGAATTCGCCAAACTCAGGTCTGTTCACAACAACTACCTGACCTTGCCGGTCATATTCTGCATGATCAGCAACCACTACCCCATGCTCTACGGACACAGGTACAGCTGGCTGATCCTGCTGGCCATTGTGGCCATCTCGGCCTATGGCAGACACTTCTTCAACCTGCGCCACCGCAACATCATCAAACCATCTATTTTGATCTTTGCGGCTCTGGCTTTTCTTTCCCTGGTCACATTGTTGGCCTGGGATCGCCATCTGGAAACCCAGAAACTCAGCAGTCGGCAAGTAGACAACCAACAAGCCATGCAGGTGGTAGAAGAACGCTGTGCAGTATGTCACTCGGCACAACCCAGCTTTCCCGGCATTGTCGCGCCACCTCTGGGCATGGTCATGACAGCCCCCGAGGAAATCGCGCCCTTTGCCGAAAAAATGTCCGTAGCCATCAACACCAATTACATGCCCCTGGCAAATGTTACTTCCATGACGGAAGAAGAACGACAGCTACTGCTCAGTTGGCTAAACCAGATGCAGCAATAACCGAGAGAAACAAAACCATGCAAATACCAGTAATAGACTTCCAGAACTTCGATCTTGAGAACGACGAGGTGATGACCTCTCTCGCGAACCAGGTGAAGGAAGCCCTGACCGGATCGGGCTTTATGTCCTTGAAAAACCTCGGCATCAGTCGCGACCTCCGCGACCGTATGTTCGCCGCCAGCCAAAAATTCTTTGATCTGCCAATAGAAGAAAAACGCCGCATCCCCTTTACCGGGCCGGAAGACAACTTCGGTTATCAGGGCGTGCGAGAAGAGCACCTCGATCCCAAAACCCCACCTGATCTGAAAGAATCCATCACCATGCGCAACCCCCTGTCACGCGGGGATGCCGATTGGCCGGATGAAGAAATCCGCGATCAGATATTTGAGTTCTATAGCGCCTGTCAGGACAGCGTAAAAAAGGTGCAACGGGTTTTTGCCAAGGCGCTGGATGTAGAACAGGACTTCTTTGTCGATTGCCACAGTGGTGAGAACATCACCATGCGCTGCCTGCACTACCCGCCCCTGTCCGCTAATCTGGAGGGTCAACTCGGTGCCGGTGCCCATACGGATTACGGCATGCTGACCTTCCTGTTCCAGGACAAT
>JBFHKI010000221.1:0-3927 GCA_041595415.1 Pseudomonadales bacterium
CTATGTAGAGAACCTTACTGATGACAATACACCTGCCGGTGCCCAGTACGAGCCAGATCGTAAGGAAGTAGCCAACTATTTCAACACAAGGCCACCTGCCGGTAGCACGGGTATTAATGTTGCAATAGCGACGCCTCGTGAAGTGGGACTGCGGGTAAGTCTCGACTTCTAGTTAGGTAAATAATTCTCGATCTGGACCCTCTCTTGAAGGGGTAGAATGAGAGTGATCAAAAAAAAGCCAGAGTTATTACTCTGGCTTTTTTGTACCTATGGGCAAAATATAATCCAAAGTATAAAAAATCTAAGCGAAAATTTTATTGGACTATTCAGAGGTAGAAGTTGAGGAACAAAGCTGGAAGGAGAGCATCCATAATTTGCTAGTCCGGGAGCACAACCTCTTGAGTATATATTCTTCCAGCGGTTCATTTTTAAGTTGTGGTTAATTCCTTTGCTTGTCAGGAGGATTTCGCTAGTATCCTCAGTCGAAGGGCAGGCACAAAGTCAGTGGCCTGTGGGGCGGGGGTAATGCTGATACTACATAAATCCGGTTGGCTCGGATTCTGGCGGCTATGAAAGGCTCGCAAGACAAGGCTAAACCAACACCAATTTTCAGTGCGTTTCAGGAGAGTGAGATTCTCCTGAAACGTTTTCTGCGTCGCTTTATGTCCAATAAACACGATATAGACGACATTTGTCAGGAAACCATACTGAGAGCACTAGAAGCGGAAAAAGGCCGGGAAATCAACGAGCCTCGGGCCTTCCTTTTTGGTGTGTCAAAAAATATCGTGCGCAAGCGACTGGATAAACAGTCGAAATCTTTGATCGACTATATAGAGGATTTTACGCCTCAAGAGTACTTAATAAATGATCAGCCGGATTTGGATGAGGCTCTGGATGATGAACGTAAGATGCTTGTGTTTGCCGAGGCAGTGACCACGTTGCCCCGGCAATGTCAGCAGGTATTTGTGATGAAGAAAGTTTACGGATATTCCCATCAGGAAATTGCCAGTAAGTTGGGTATATCCATTAGTACAACGGAAAAGCATGTCGCCACCGGGTTAAAGCGCTGTACAGAGTATATGCGCAACAGACTGGATGCCGGGCAAGCTGCTAATGTTAAAAGTATGGCTTCCAAGGGTGCCACCGGGCGACGAGGTCAATAGTAAATGGAAAGAGATATTTTTAGCGTGGATGCATCAGATATTACGGCTGAGGCTTGTGCCTGGATTGCCCAACTGGAGACCGGTGAACTAAGTGCTGCAGATCAGGATGCCTTTCGTGAGTGGATCGGCCGAAGCCCACGACATGCTGCCGAGATACGTTATCAGGCGCGAATGTCGGCCGAGTTAAATGTGTTGTCCGGAATGTCACAGTCAATCAATGAGGCCGCGGAAACATACCGCGGTATAGTCTCCAGATCTCGCTCCAGAACTATTTTCCCCGGTAAAGCTTTGCTGGCTTCACTGGTTTGCGCGATTCTGGTGGTTGCTCTTGTGATGCAATCGGAAGACCAGCGGCCTGAGGTGATGCTTTACGCAACGGCGGTGGGTGAACATCGCGATATAACGCTCTCCGATGGATCGGTCGTCAGTCTGAATACCGATAGTCAGATCGAGGTTACTTTCGACAAGTACAATCGCAAGGTACGGCTTTTGTCAGGCGAGGCCTTTTTTGATGTGATGCCAAACGCCAACAGACCTTTTTGGGTGCATGCGCACGATCAGTATGTGCGGGTGGTCGGCACCGCTTTTCTTGTGAGTCTGATCGACAAAGAATTCGAGCTAATGGTTACAGAAGGGCGAGTCGAGCTGGCAAAAGAAGCCACTCTTCCGGTTGATACTGCCGCGCTGTCGAATGATAGATTGGCTGATTCCCAAGGGACAGATCAGCTTTCAACCACACCCTTGGCGTTAACCGCCGGGCAGGGAGTTAAGGTCGTTGAATCCCGATTTGTCGATCCGGTGCATCTGTTCAGCGAGAGAGATCAAAAGCGGGAACTCTCCTGGCAAGAAGGGCTACATGACTTCTCAAATACACCGCTGGAAGAGGTTGTGAATGAGTTAAGTCGCTACAGCGATTTAACTATCGAAATAACCGACCCGGATTTACGAGAGATCAAGTTTGGTGGGGTTTTCCGCATTGGTGATACCGAGCCACTCTTTGATGCTTTAGAAACCGCTTACGGAGTGCGGGTTACCTATTTGGATGAAAACTCCGTTAGTTTGAGTCTATTGTAAGAGTTGAAGGCACCAGATATTGGGGAATGGTGCCTACTAATAAGCTCATTTCTTTTGTCGATAAAACCAACAAAGACGACCTGCTATCCGCCAGATTGATAGATTAGTCAAAGATAAGAATTTAACTGGTCTTGCTTTGTATCGACAATTTTTTTCATATTTTTATAGAGGATTTTTGTGGCTCAAGGAACTACTTCTCTGAGATCGGGTTGGAAAGGCTTGTGTATAGCTTTGACTACAGCGGTTGAAAGGGGGGAGATTGGTACCAGACACAAAGTTGCTGTTCTTCTGGTATCCACTCTAATAGGTTCGTTGGTTTTTGCTGATGTGGAATACGAATTCGATATTCCAGCGGCAGAGGCGGATGTATCCATCAAGGCGATGTCCCGCCATACGGGGAACTCGGCAATCTTTCAGTCTGTTGATGTTGAGGATATTCAGGTTAATCCTGTAATGGGCCGCTATACGCTTGAAGAGGCATTAGAGGTTCTTTTTCAGGGCACACTTCTTTCCGGCACGCTCACCGATAGTGGGGTTATAACAATCTCGCGAAACGTATCGAGTACCCAAGGGGAAGAACAAATGATAAATCCAAAAAACAAAAACCTGGTCACGGCTTTTGTCGGCTTTGTGATTGGTGGCACTGGTGTCCATCAGGTCACGGCGCAAGAAAATACCACCCTGTCTGGAAACACCGGCACCAGAGCATCTATGGAAGAAATTGTGGTCACGGCGCGTAAGCGTGAAGAATCACTGGTGGATGTGCCGGTTTCCATATCGGTGTTGTCCAGTACTGTTATCGATGAGGCCGGAATTCAGGAACCACGGGATTTCTTTGAAATGACTCCGGGAGTGGACTTCGACATTGAGCACGATCACATTGGATCTCAGCCTGCTGTTCGTGGAGTACAGTCCAACAACACCGCTACAACAAGACAGAAGGTGACCTCCTTTATTGATGGTTTACCCATGGTGGGAGCGGCTGGTTCGCTGGGTTTTACCGGCGTTGAGCGTATCGAGGTATTCCGTGGGCCGCAAAGTGCTGCATTTGGGCGGGCTACCTTTGCTGGTGCCATCAACTATGTAACTCAAGATCCGGGTGACGAGTTTGAGGGTAAGGTCGAGTTGCAGACTTCCGAGTTCGGACGAAATAAAGCCCAGATCGAAATTTCCGGTCCTATAAACGACACCCTTGGCTACGCTGTTTCGGCCCTGAAAGACGCTTATGATGGTCCCAGCGACTGGGTTTCCAGTGAGGGCTTTGATGTTGGAGGCAGCAGTACAACCTTCTTCAGCGGTAAATTGAAATTTACCCCGAACGATCGATTCTCCGCCGAGATTATGGCGCGATACACCCTTACTGACGATGACATTCCCCTGCGGTATTACATCAGTGCAGCTGACCTGGCTGAGTGTAGTAACTACACAACTGACGGCGGGCGCCCTTATATTCGCGGCACATTTAATTGTAATACCGACATTCCTGACGGTGGTGTTCAAACCAATGCCGACGCGGCAGCGCCTTTCCAGGACCCCACGGTTTATTCAGATGCTGATCGCGCTCTGGCCGAGACATACCGTATCGAACCAATGTCGGAGAATGAACGGAAACGTTTGCAAGGTGAATTCACCTACAGCACCGATCATGGCGATATACAGTTACTTGCCTTCGTAGGCGACGAAACTTACC
>JBFHKI010000222.1:0-3899 GCA_041595415.1 Pseudomonadales bacterium
ATAAAAAAACTGGCTATAACAACACTGCCCGGCACAGCGATCAGAAACCAAGGCCAAAATTGCCGATACCAAGGGGTCGTCATCTTAATTCAGAGGCCCTATAAAGCGGCTTTCACTCACTGCAGATGCCGCATCGTCCCCGAGGGAGTTCACCTGAAACTGAATTTCAATCACCGGGCTTGACAGCGACTCCGCGGGTGCATGAAGCCGTATGGGATAGGTTGCAGCCTCGCCCCCTGCAAGGCTTACCTGTTGTGGGCCATCCCACACCAGCCCTTCAATGCCAGACACAGCTAACTGAAAGCTTTTTTCCCGTTCTGACATATTCAAAACCCTGAGTTGATAGACGTTTTCAATGCTACCGTCTTCGGCAAGGCTATAAAGATCGCCGCGGTCGCGGATCACGTCCAGTCGCAACGGCTCTCGAGTTAACAGGGTAAAAAGCAGCAAACAAAGCATGACGCACATAACCGCGACATACCCCATTAACTTGGGGCGCAAAAGCTTGGTTTTGCCTCCGGCCAAATTGGTTTCTGTGGTGTAACGGATCAAACCACGAGGATAATCCATCTTGTCCATTACCGAATTACAGGCATCAATACAGAGAGCACAGGTAATACATTGGTACTGTAGACCATCGCGAATATCTATGCCGGTTGGGCAAACCTGTACACAGAGTTTGCAGTCAATGCAGTCTCCCTTGCCATTTTTCTTGTGGTCTTCGTCACGTTTGCGCGAACCTCGAGGCTCACCACGTTTACTGTCGTAAGAAACCACCATGGTATCGCTGTCAAACATGGCAGACTGGAAACGCGCATAAGGGCACATATAGATACAGACTTGCTCACGCAGATATCCGGCATTGACATAGGTAGCCAAGGTAAAAAACAGAACCCATGCGTACACCCACAGGGCGTCGGTGCCAGTAAAAAACTCATAAAACATGGTTTTTGCCGGGGTAAAATAGGCAATAAAGGTAAAGCCGGTGAGAAAGGCAAAGCCAAACCAGACGCTATGCTTGGCTGTTTTTTTCAATAACTTTTGCAGAGACATCGGCTGTTGATCAAGCTTTATACGTTGATTGCGATCGCCTTCAGTTTTCTGCTCGGCCCACATATAAATTGCCGTCCAGACAGTCTGGGGGCAGGTGTAACCACACCATACCCTGCCAGCAAAGTTGGTCACTACAAAAAGACCAAAGGCTCCGATGATCATTAACCAGGCCAGCAGAGGAAAATCCTGCGGCCAGAAGGTAATCCAAAAAACGTAGAATTTGCGCGCCGGCATATCAAACAGCAGGGCCTGTCGACCATCTATCTCAAACCAGGGCAAAAGAAAATAGGCGAGCAGCAAGGGCCAGCCGGTAAATAACCGAACTTTCTGAAAAAAGCCCTCAATTGCGCGAGTGTAGATTTTTTCACGCTTCTGGTAGAGATCTACCGGAGCCAGCTCGGACAAGCCGAGCTGGTCTGATGCAATCAGATCATCCGAACTATCAATACTCTGATGGGGTTTACTCTCTTGATAATCCGTAGACATAGGCCGTCAATAAGTGAATTTTGTCATCACTGATAAGTACATTATGAGCCGGCATTTGATTACTTCTACCGACAACAACTGCTTGGCGAATCCATACTGCTTCGGACCCATAGAGCCAAATATCGTCTGTTAGATTTGGAGCACCCAGAGTGGTATTCCCGGTACCACTGGGACCATGACAAGCCGCACAATAGGTCATAAAGACGTTCTGTCCAGCCTCAGCCATACTTGCATTGTGTTCCTGACCGCTCAGCTTCTGTACATAGGCAACCACTGATTCGGATTGCTCTGTACTCAATACAGCGCCCCAGCTTGGCATAAGCCCTGAACGACCCTGCGTAATGGTGGTGCGGATATTGTCAATTTCACCACCCCAGAGCCAATCGTCATCCGTTAGGTTGGGAAAACCAAAAGCACCTCGGGCATCTGAACCGTGACACTGGGCACAGTTGTTACCAAAAATGCGCTGAGCCATCTTCATGGCTTCCGGTATCTGATAAAGCTGTTCGATCGGGGTTGCCGCATACTGCGCGTAAAGCGGCACATACTCCTCATCGGCCTTGGCCATCTCATTTTCGTAGTGTTTAACCTGAGTCCAGTTAAGCACACCAGGGAACTTGCCCAGCCCCGGATAAGCGATAAGGTAACCTACGGCAAAAACCATCGAACCCAGGAAGAGTATCAACCACCAACGAGGCAAAGGATTGTCGTACTCCTCAATACCATCATGTACATGTCCAGTTGTAGCACCGGCATTGGTGGAAGTACGGTTGGATAGCAGTACCCACAGTAAAAGCACCAGGGTAATGACCGTGAGGATTATGATCCAGGCGCTCCAAAAATTACTCATGGCAAGTCCTCGGCAGTTTTTTCATCATCTTCAACAAAGGGCTGGTTTGCCGCATCCTCAAAGTCACTTTTGTTTTTTATTAAATAGACCCATACACAGAGTCCGAGAAATGCAATCATCACAATGATGGTAGAGATTCCTCTCAGGGTATTGATGTCCATTAGCGCCTCGACTGTATGAGCAGGCCGAGTTGTTGCAAATAGGCAATCAGGGCATCGCCTTCTTTCACGCCAGCCACAGCTTCAGCGGCACCCTCTATGTCTTCATCCGTATAGGGCACACCGACACGCCGCAAGGCAATCATCTTGTCAGCTGTGTGTTTTCCATCCAGTTCCTTTTGAAACAGGAAAGGGAATGCAGGCATGTTGGATTCAGGTACCAGGAGTCTCGGGTCGGTCAAATGCATGCGATGCCAGTCATCCGAATAACGCCCCCCTACCCTGGCCAAGTCCGGCCCGGTTCGTTTTGATCCCCAGAGGAAGGGATGGTTATAAACCAACTCTCCAGCTACGGAATAGTGTCCATACCGCTCTGTTTCAGATCTCAGGGGACGAATCATTTGTGAATGGCAATTGTTGCAGCCTTCACGGATGTAGATATCCCGACCTTCCAGCGCCAACGCCGGTAGAGGTTCGAGTCCTTCTATAGGTTGAGTCACCTCATCGGAAAAAATCAGAGGTACTAACTCAACCAGGGTTCCAAAACTGATGGCCAGGATTATCAGGGGAGCCATCAACCATATGTTCTTCTCAACGGGTTCGTGGTTCATGCGCCAGCTCCTTGGGCAGCCAAAACCTCATCTTTAGCCGGCTCTTGCTGCTCCGGATTACTGCGAACGGTTTTCCATACGTTGTAAGACATTACCAACATTCCCGAGAAGAAAATAAAACCACCGATAAATCGAACCAGATAGCCGGGGTAACTGGCCTCAACACTTTGCGCAAAAGTGTATGTAAGGGTGCCATCTGTATTGTAGGCGCGCCACATCAAGCCCTGCATAAGTCCGTTGACCCACATGGAAGCGATGTACAGCACTGTACCTACCGTTGCGAGCCAGAAATGCAGGGTAATCAGGCCTGTACTGAACATACCATCCTTGCCAAACACTTTGGGGATCAAGTGGTACATGGTGCCTATAGAAATCATAGCCACCCACCCAAGCGCGCCGGAGTGCACGTGACCTATAGTCCAATCGGTGTAATGGGACAAGGAGTTCACCGTTTTGATGGACATCATCGGCCCCTCAAAGGTGGACATACCGTAAAAGCTCAAGGAAACAATCAAAAAGCGCAGAATCGGATCAGTACGCAATTTATCCCAAGCGCCAGACAGGGTCATGATGCCGTTGATCATCCCTCCCCAGCTGGGAGCCAACAAGATAAGAGACATAACCATTCCCAGACTCTGTGCCCAGTCGGGTAAAGCGGTGTAATGCAAATGGTGCGGACCGGCCCAGATATAAACAGCCACCAGTGCCCAGAAATGCACAATAGAAAGACGGTAACTGTAA
>JBFHKI010000223.1:0-3881 GCA_041595415.1 Pseudomonadales bacterium
ATCTTATCGGTCGTCACGTGGGTGGTCACGAAATTGTCGGCCCGGCCGGCATGAAAATGATTTCCGAGCTGACTGCAGTCCCCCTGCCCAGATTGATCGAGGACGCCGAGTTCTGGAAGGAGCATATGAAACTTCTGGTGGATAATTTCGAGAAGGATAACTATGCCTTTCAATTGCTTCTGCCCGATGACGACCTGTCTCTGGCAGAACGGCTTTTTGGTTTGTCCAACTGGTGTACCGGTTTTCTCAATGGCATAGGCTGCGCATTAAATGCGGAAACGGCCAAGGCTTTGTTGAAAGATGATGAAACACTGGCGGATTTTACCGAGATTACCAATGTCGATTTTGATGCTTCGGAAACCAATGAAAACGAGGCTCTGTATATAGACCTTGTAGAATATGTACGTCTGGCGAGCCTTAATATGCATGAGAATCTGAAAATTTTATTGGCAGCTGAACGCGATGAAGCGGAGCCGCTGCATTGAGCCAACTTGCCCAGGAATACAAAAAACGCCGCCGCAATCTGATGCGGCAGATGGGAAGCGATTCGATAGCCATTATTCCGGGTAGCCGTGAAGTTATCCGCAGTCGTGATACTCATTACCCCTTTCGTCAGGATTCCAATCTGTCGTACCTGACGGGTTTCCCCGAACCCGAAGCCCTTGCGGTTTTAATACCGGGTCGTGAGTTGGGCGAATTTGTCCTCTTTTGTCGGGACAAGGATCGCAGTCGCGAAATCTGGGACGGTTTCCGGGCTGGCCCCGAGGGGGCTCAGGCAGACTTTGGTGCAGACGATGCTTTTCCTATCGGAGATATGGACGACATTTTGCCGGGGCTGATCGAAGGCCGCGAAAAGGTCTATTACAGTATGGGCTGTCACGCCGACTTCGACACCAAGCTGTTGAACTGGATTAACCATATACGTGCCCAGTCGCGTGTCGGTGCGGCTCCGCCGGGAGAAATAATCGATCTGGAACATATAATCCACGAGATGCGGGTTATCAAGAGCTCGGCCGAGCTGGCCATAATGCGCAAGGCCGGCAAGATTTCCGCCGAGGCCCACTGCAAGGCTATGCGAGCCTGTAAGCCGGGCGTGTATGAATATCAGTTGCAGGCGCTTATCGAGTACGAATTTTCCGACAAGGGTGCGGTGGCTCCGGCTTATTCCAGTATTGTCGGTGGTGGGTCGAATGCCTGCATTCTGCACTATATTGAAAACCGTCAGCCCTTGAAGGATGGCGATCTGGTTTTGATTGACGCCGGCTGTGAATACCAGGGGTACGCCGCAGATATTACCCGCACCTTCCCGGTCAATGGCCAGTTCAGCGACGCGCAAAAAGCCGTTTACGAAATAGTGCTTGAAGCCCAGCGCGTGGCTATTGATGCCTGTCGAATCGGGAACAATTACAACAAACCACACGATGACAGCCTTATGGTGATTGTTGATGGCCTGCGCGATCTCAAATTGTTAAAGGGCAGTCGGGATGAAATTCTCGAAACCGGCAGTTATAAAGAGTTCTACATGCATCGTGTCGGTCATTGGTTGGGTATGGATGTGCACGACGCCGGCGATTATAAAGTGGATGGTGCCAACAGCAGTTGGCGTGAGTTTGAAGCCGGTATGGTGACCACCATCGAGCCGGGAATTTATATTCATGCCGACAACAAAAAAGTACCGGCCAAATGGCGTGGCATCGGAATTCGTATTGAGGACGATATCGCCATCAAAAAGAATGGCCCCGAGTCCATGACCTCGGCAGTGCCCAAGCAAGTTGAAGATATTGAAAGCCTGATGCGGGGCTAGTGAAAGTGAGCGATCGCATTGCTGTTGTCGGAAGTGGTTTGATAGGAGCCACTCTGGTTCTGGCTTTGCAGAAGGCTCTGCCAAAGGCCAGCATTTTCTGGATTGGCGGCCTGAACCCGGAACCCAAGACACAGCCGGGGCAGGATTCCCGGGTTATAGCCTGTGCCCCGGCCTCGAAGAACCTTTTTGAAGAACTGGGCATATGGGATAGGTTGCCGATGGACCGTATCGGTCCTTACCGCCGTATGCTGGTTTGGGATTACGAAGGTACCGGTCAGGTTGAATTCTCGGCGCAAGAGTTTGTTGCCGAAGGTGAGGAAACTTCCGAACTGGGTTATATCCTTGAAAACGCGGTGCTGCTCGAAGCGGTAAATTGCGGAATCGATGCAACGGCAACGCCTGTCGAGCGCCATATACCTGCGCTGCTCAAACAGATTGAACGCATGGAAGATGGTGCATTGCGTCTGTTGCTGGATTCGGGTGTTGAGCTGGAAGTCGATTTGCTTTGTGCCGCCGACGGGGCCGGATCTTTTGTAAGACAATGGGCCGGACTGCCGGTACGACAGTGGTCTTGTCAGCAGCGCGCTTTGACTTCAGTGATCCGCCATTCGCAACCCCACCAACACACGGCCTGGCAGGCTTTTTTGCCTAGCGGCCCTCTGGCTTTTCTGCCGCTGTATTCTTCCGGTGATCAACACTATTCGGCAATTGTCTGGAGCCTGGATGTCGATCAGGTTGCGCAGGTAGAGCAGTTGAATGAGTCGGATTTTTTGCAGCTACTGAGTCGTTATACCGCAACTGAACTGGGGCAGATGTTGTCGGCAACACCGCGGTTCGGTTTTGATCTGCAACAAAGTCTGGCACAGAGCTATTACACTGATCGCGTATTGTTGGTTGGAGATTCAGCGCACAACATTCACCCTCTGGCGGGGCAGGGTGCCAATCTCGGTTTTGCCGATATTGCCGAATTGATGTTGCAGTTCAAGCGTGCCAGCTCGCGCGGGGAACCCCTCTGGAGCAGCACGGTGATGCGGCGCTATCAGCGTCAGCGCCGTTGGCAAAATCAGACAATGGCTATGGCAATGGACATGTTTCGCCGGGGTTTTGGTGTGACCGAGCCACATTTCAGGGTATTGCGGAATCAGCTGATGCATTTGGTGCAAAGACAAACTCGTCTGAAAAAAGCCATTGTGCAAGTCGCTGCCGGAGGTCGGAATTAACCTAATTTTCCGTAAAGGGGTAAATCCGTTTGCTGTTATTAATAGGAATCATTACCATTTAGGCATCTCTTCAGCCAGACAATTCCTGTGAAGTCTTTTTATATAGCCTTGTTGTTGCCCCTGTTGGTCGCCTGTTCCGCCGATAATTCTGAACAGGTTGCCGAGCCCGAAGCCATAACCGTTTACTCCTCACGAGCGGAGCATTTGATTCAGCCGTTGTTTGAGGCTTTCTCAGAGGAGACCGGGCTGCAAGTGCGTTTTATTACCGATACCGAGGCGGCGCTGATTTCCCGTTTGCAGTCTGAGGGCAGTTCCAGTCCGGCTGATATTCTCCTGACCGTGGATGCCGGTAATCTCTGGCATGCCGAGCAATTGGGTATCCTGCAACCCCTTGATAGCCCGGTGTTACTGGAAAATATTCCGGCCCAATACCGTTCGCCGAGTAACAGCTGGTTTGGTCTCTCTTTGAGAGCTCGTACTTTGGTCTATTCAACTGAGCGGGTTGACCCCGGGACGCTCTCTACCTATGAAGCTTTGGCCGACCAGGAGTGGCATGGTCGTCTGTGCTTGCGCACTTCCAAAAAAGTTTATAACCAGTCTCTGGTTGCCAGCATGATTGCCCGTCTCGGTGAGTCGCGCACCGAAGAAGTGGTTCGGGGCTGGGTGGCTAATCTGGCTGTGGATCCTCTGAGTAGTGATAACCGGGCCATAGAAGCGGTGCAAGCTGGCATATGTGATGTCGCTCTGGTGAACACCTATTATTTTGGTCGTATGCAGGCTGAAGATGCGGATATACCTGCAGCTATTTTCTGGCCAAACCAGAACAGCAGCGGAGTCCACGTAAATGTTTCCGGTGC
>JBFHKI010000224.1:0-3879 GCA_041595415.1 Pseudomonadales bacterium
ATTTCCGAACCCGGACCCGAAGCAAAAAGCAGCGGTAACAAGCCAAAAGCGGCGGTTGTTGCTGTCATCAATACGGGCCGCAGACGCCTGACAGATCCCTGCAAAATAGTTTCTTGTACGCTGTAGCCCAATGCCCGTAAATCATTGAAATAGGTTATCAGTACCAGGCCGTTCAAGACGGCAATACCCAACAGGGCAATAAAACCAACCGATGCCGGAACTGACAGATACTGTCCGGAAAGGAACAGGGCAATAATTCCACCAACCAGAGCAAAAGGAATATTGAACAGAATCAGAAGCGCCTGCCGCAGGGAGCGCAGCGTGGCAAATAACACAATAAATATAAGGCACAAAGATATCGGAACCATCACCAACAAGCGTGCAGCCGCCCTGCGCTGGTTTTCAAACTCTCCACCAAAATCCGCACGGTAACCCGCCGGAAAGTCGATATTCATTGCCACCGCCTGTTGCGCGTCTTCGACGAATCCAACCAGATCCCGGCCAGTAACAAAGGCCTCCACAACCGCATACTTCGAGCCATTTTCCCGTTCGACACTGGCTAGTCCTTCGGCGCGTTTTACTTCAGCCAGATCAGACAAACGCACATTTTGATCGGCAGGGGTTACCAGATTGATATCTTCGAACCCGTAAATACTGTCCCGATAACTGCTGCCATAACGGACCAGAATTGGTGTTCTTCGATCCGGCTCTATCACCTCACCGGCACGCACACCTTCCAGACGGGAGCGCAATTCATTTTGAATAGAGGCCACATCCAGCCCGAACAAACCGGCGCGCTCGGCATCTATATCCACTTGGAGATATTCGGAAATATCATTGGATGAGGTAAAAACCTCGGCCGCTCCCTCGACACCGGCAACCACTTTTTCTATTTGTCCAGCCAGATCTGCAAGAGTATCCGCATCAGGCCCGTAGATCTTGATGGCCAAATCGCCACCCGAACCTGTGAGAAGTTCCGAGACACGCATTTCAATTGGCTGGGTAAAAGAGGCCTCTATGCCAACATAGTCCATCATCACCTTGCGGATCTCCTCGACCAGCCATTCGGTGTCCGGCCCACGCCACTCGGAGCGCGGCGCCAACTGCAGGAACATGTCGCTTTCATTCAGGCTCATAGGGTCAAGACCCAGTTCGTCCGAACCAAGCCTCGATATGACATGGCTGATTTCCGGAATGTGCTGCCTCAAAGCCGCTTCAATGCGCATATCGTCCGATTCACTTTGAGTGAGATTTATAGAAGGCAGAGCGGTTAACTGCATAACGATATCGCCCTCATTCATGGTTGGCATAAACGACTTGCCGACAGACATAAAACTGAATGAGGCAGCGATAACACTGATCAGGGTAAGCAGATAAATACCAGCTGGCACACGAATCGCTCGCTTGAGCAAAGCTTCATAGGCTGGTGTGATCACACGCATTATGGGCGCCTCTTTGGCACCGCCACTGGAACGCAACAGCAGAGCCGCCAGTACGGGAATCAAAGTAAAAGCCAACATAAGGGCTGATCCGAGAGCAAAGACTATGGCGAGCGCAACCGGAGAAAACAGCTTTCCTTCCAGCCCTTCCAGAGTAAGCAAAGGCAGGAACACCAGGCAGATAATCAGAGTTCCGGATACCGTGGGAAGTGCTACTTCATTAGCGGCTCGGTAGATAATATGAAGCTTGTTGTGGCCACTGGCCTCTTCAAGGCGCTGCACGGCATTCTCAGTCACCACTATTGCACCGTCGACAATCATTCCTATTGCGATAGCGAGACCACCCAGACTCATCAGGTTTGCCGAAAGGCCAAAAATCCGCATCAACAGAAAGGTTGCCAGAGCCGACATCGGCAGTATCAAGGTCACCACCAGTGCCGCACGCCAATTGCCGAGAAAGATTACCAAGAGCGCTATTACCAGAACCGATGCCACCAACAGAGCCTCGGTAACGGTGCCTACCGCCTCGTTAATCAGGTCGGATCGGTTGTAGAAGACCTCGACGTTCACGCCCTCTGGAAAACTCGGCTGCAACTCTTCCAGTGCCGCTTCGACACTATCAATTACCATCCGGGCATCGGCACCCTTTAACGAAACAACGATACCCTCGACCGCCTCTTCGCCATCCCGGGTCACACTACCGTAACGGGTGAGCGCCTCAACCCGGACTTCTGCCAGATCCGCCACCCGTATCACACCGCTTGGCGAACTCCGCACGACAATCTCTGACAGGTCTTCAAGGCCGTCAACCGAACCCAGACTGCGTACAACCAGAGCTTCCTCACCAATCGAAACCCGTCCTGCGCCGTCGTTACTGTTGTTTGCCAAAATAGCCTGGTACAGCTCATCCAGACTGACACCCGCCTGAGACATAGCCGTTTCATCCGGAACGATATCGAAGGTACGCACCCTTCCACCCAGAGAATTCACATCAGCCACTCCGGGCAAGGTTCTTAACCTCGGCCGTATAACCCAGTCCAGCAAAGATCTTTTTTCTTCCAGCGACAGGTCATCCCCTTCGATGGTAAACATAAAGAGTTCCGACAGCGCTGTCGAAATAGGAGCCAAACCGCCCTCAACCGTATCTGGCAAAGATCCGCTGACCGTAACCAAACGTTCAGACACCTGCTGTCGAGCCCAGTACACATCGGTACCGTCCTCAAAGTCTATGGTGATATCGGCGATGGCATATTTTGCCGTTGCCCTCATGATGGTCTGGTTCGGGATACCGAGTAATTCCAGCTCGAGAGGTTGCACTACCCGCGACTCAACCTCTTCCGGCGTCATTCCCGGTGCCTTCATAATCAGCTTGACCTGAGTGGGGGCAATTTCCGGGAAAGCATCAATTGGAAGCCGGGATGCGGACCAGGCGCCAATAAAGGCCAGGGCAATAGCCACCCCGAAAATAAACATTCGCTGGCTTAGCGAAAAAGCAATAAGTCTGTCCAGCATGACGGACTATCCCCCTTCTACAATATTTTTTAGCGCGGCCAATCCGGATACAGCTACTTCGTCGCCGATCGAAAGATCACCAGAGATGACGGCCTGGGTGCGCGATTCTGAAAGCACTTCAACAGGAATTGCCCGAAAACCATTCTCGCTGGCAACAAAAACCAACAGGTCACCAGCAATTCTTACGACGGATCGTGTCGGGACAACCAAGGCATCGCCGTAAACTGGAGTGGAAAACTCTGCCGTTACCAACTGCCCGACGCGCCAGTGCACATCACCGGGCAGTTCGATCAAAACTTCCATAGAACGGGAAACCGGGTCAATTTCAGGGTCAACCGCAACAACTACGCCACCAGTTGCGCTTTGGGCGAAGTCCACACTGTCACCTATGCCAATATTTACCGCCTTGGTTTCCGGTACTTGCGCTGAGGCCCAGTAGCTATTGCCCACAAACAGGCTGATCACAGGCTCCGCACTTGCCACCTGCTCTCCAGAATGAGCAGAAACATGGGTAATCAAGCCATCTACTGGTGAAGACAGAAAAAAAGTGGCCGCTCCCTCCGCCGGTTTTATGTTCTGGAGTCGCTGTTCCATGGCCCTCAGTTCGATCAGGGCTGTCTCGGCTTGATGATCCGCTTCATCCGCTTCCTGCTCCGAGCGGAGCCCTATATTTCTCAGTTCCAAAGTGCGCTCGGCAAGATACTGATCGTGGCTGGCATTGATACGCAAGGACTCCAGCTGAGCATTTGCGCTGGCGTAGTCGGGACTTTGCAACAGCGCCAGATCTTGACCGGCGGAGACCTCCATACCGGTAACCACCATGGGTTCCAGCATCGTTGCGTCAAAAGGCAAGGTAACCACTTGAGACTTGCCGGGTGGAGCCATAACCATGGCGGTTGCCGTAGCACTGGTGATGGTGCTGCCCGGA
>JBFHKI010000225.1:0-3870 GCA_041595415.1 Pseudomonadales bacterium
ATTGTTGCGCTGGGTTTGGCGGTTTTTGCCTTTACGACTTTGTTGGGTTGGAGCTATTACAGCGAGCGCTGTTTTGGTTATCTTTTTGGCGTCAAAGTTCTACTTCCTTTTCGTATTTTTTGGGTACTTGCAATCCCTGTCGGGGCTACCATAAATCTGGGTATGGCTTGGACTATAGCCGACACCATGAACGGCTTGATGGCCCTGCCAAATTTGATTGCCCTGTTGTTGCTCAGTCCTGTGGTATTTAAACTAACCCGCGCCGACGCAGCGAAAGAGGCTGAGATTGAAAATGCCGCGAGTAAATAAAGCCCTGTGAATACCAACAAGCTGACCATTGCTATTTCATCCAGAGCGCTTTTTGATCTGGATGAAAGTCATAGAGTTTATGAATCTCTGGGTGTTGAAGCCTATTCCAAATATCAGATTGAACACGAGGATGAACCTCTGGCGCCCGGTGAGGCCTTTGGTCTGGTCAGCAAGATGTTGCGTATCAATGAGCGGCTTAATGAAGATGCGGTTGAAGTTATCCTTCTGTCGCGCAACAACGCCGACTCCGGTTTGCGGATATTTAACACTATTGAGCACTATGGGTTGCCAATAACCCGTGCCGCTTTTTGTGGCGGGCAGGATCCCTGGCGATATGTACGAGCTTTTGAATGTGACCTGTTTTTATCCCTGCACTCCGAGGATGTCCGTGGTGCTCTGGAGCAGGGGGTTGCCTCTGCGAGCCTGATGCCCAGCTCGGCAGTCCATGATGAAAACGGCGACGAAATACGCTTTGCCTTTGATGGCGACGCGGTATTGTTTTCCGATGAATCGGAGCGTTTGTATAAAGAAAAAGGGCTCGAGGCTTTTACCGAAAATGAAAAAAAATCGGCACGTGAACCCTTGAGTGGCGGCCCTTTCAGAAACTTTCTCAGCGCGTTGCAACACTTGCAGTCGCGATTTCCACCCGGGCAATGCCCCATTCGCACTGCACTTGTGACAGCGCGTTCGGCCCCGGCCCACGAGCGGGTTGTGCGCACTTTGCGGGAGTGGAATATCTTTCTCGATGAATCGCTGTTCCTCGGCGGGTTACCCAAGGGTGAATTTCTGCGTTCCTATGGAGCCGATGTGTTTTTTGATGATCAGCAGACACACTGTGATTCGGCCAGTGAGCATGTAGCGACCGGACACGTACCAACCGGCGTGGCCAACAGTCGGTAATATTAGTTCTGCTCAGGGGCTGGTGCCGGATTGCCTCCCCAATTGCGTCCGGGCCCGAAGACTTCAATACTTACCACGTCCTCAAGAGCTTCGTAGCGATGTTCGACATAGGCCGGTATGCTGATCATTTCGCCCGGGCCAAAGGTAAAGGCTTCATCCCCCATATAGGCGATAGCTCGGCCTTCCAGTATCAGGACAATCTCTTCATCCGCATGGTTGTGCGAGGGGGTAGAGAAACCTTTTTCCAGTTCGATACGGCTGATACGCACAGTGGCCATGCCGACGGATCGGCCAGTGATACCCGGACGGATATTGCGACCTTCCATGCCAAACAGGTCGTGAACCTCCATAACAGGCTCGATCAAGGACTGCTGGCTTATTCCCGATTGGGATAGAGTAATTAAGGCAGCACAGCACAGGATGAATGTAATTTTTTTCATGTAAATTCCCCCTAAAGTAAAATGGGATCATAGCCAATTCTGGTTGGGCAGGTGGTGTTTCAGGCAAAGAAAATAAAGGATCTTGAATTTATTAATGTGGGAGTTGTTGACCTTGGCAGCGTTTCACCGCAGTCTTTCGCTTATTACTTTTTTGAACGACTAGTATGAAACTTCAGCAATTACGTTATATCTGGGAAGTTGCACGGCACGACTTGAATGTGTCCTCGACCGCACAGAGTTTGTATACCTCACAGCCGGGAATCTCCAAGCAGATACGTCTGCTGGAAGATGAGCTGGGTGTCGAGGTATTTTCTCGCAGTGGCAAGCACTTGACCCGTATTACCCCCGCCGGTGAAGAAATCTTGCGTTTGGCAGGGGAAATACTGCACCAGACAGAAAACATCAAAAAGGTCGGCAAGGAGTTCAGTAACCCCAAGGAGGGTACACTCTCGGTCGCTACGACCCACACTCAGGCGCGATACGCTTTACCACCGACCATCAAAACCTTTATCGAGAAGTACCCTGAGGTGTCATTGAATATGCATCAGGGAACGCCGATGCAGATATCCGAAATGGCGGCGGAGTGGAATGTTGACTTCGCGATTGCGACCGAAGCACTGGATCTGTTTTCTGACCTGATCATGATGCCTTGTTACCTCTGGAATCGATGCGTTTTGGTACCAAAAGGACATCCTCTCTGTGCTACCTCTTTTTTGACCATTGAGAACCTTGCCAAGCATCCTCTGGTGACGTATGTGTTTGGCTTTACCGGACGCTCACGTCTGGACGAGGCATTTCAGGCCAAGGAGTTAACTCCCAAAGTTGTCTTTACCGCCTCGGACTCGGATGTCATAAAAACCTATGTGCGTTTGGGCTTGGGAGTCGGTATTGTTGCTCATATGGCCTATGACCCTGTTGCCGACAGCGACTTGCAACTAATCGATGCCCGACACCTGTTCAGAAGCAGTGTTACCAAGCTCGGTTTCCGCCGGGGTACTTTTATTCGAGGCTATATGTACGACTTTATTGAAATGTTTTCCCCTCACCTCAACCGTGAGATGGTGGATCAGGCACATCAGTGCCGTAGCCGGGAAGAATTGGACGACCTCTTCAGTAAAGTAGAATTGCCTGAATACTAGATTGCTTTCTTCACATTTTCTGCGAGATGTAAATGACTACAAAAGGTTATTGTTTGTGCAAATTTGTTAACTATGAACTGGAAGGTGATGTTGGGGATGCGGTTCGTTGTTATTGTCGAACCTGCCAATGCGCTACCGGAACCGCTTTTGCAACAGTAGCATTGGTCGATAGCAGCAGGTTTAGACTGGTGTCGGGACAGGAGCTGATAGCGTCTTTCGAATCGAGCCCCGGGAAGCGACGGTATTTTTGTTCGAACTGCGCATCGCCACTTTTTACCAAGCTGGATGCAGATCCCGCTACTTACCGTATTCGGGTTGGCGGTTTGGAGAATCCCCCGGGAGTGAAAATAAAAGCACATATTTTTGTCGCGGAGAAGGTCAGCTGGTATCAGATTGCTGATGATCTACCGCAGTTTGAAGCATGGCCTTGATGTTTTAAACTTTGCGTTACTCGGACAGACAGGTCCGATGAATATATCAATTATTGATAATGGAACAGTCCAGAGAGGGCTGAGTATAGAGGATTTATGGATATACAGACTTATGAATTGGCCGATGGTCGACAACTGGATGTTAGAAAAGTAAGTCAAAAGGATGCAACCGCTCTCTTGGAGTTTTTACCAAAAGTATTCGCGGAAACCGACGGGTTATTGATGACCCCCGAGGAATTCGATAAAACCTTGCACGAGCAGGTTGATGTGTTGGGAACCATTTCTGCGTCAAAAACCCAACTTGCCCTGGTCGCTCATATCGATGACGAGCTAGTGGCTTTGCTTACATTTACCGGACGAGACCTGGAGCGAGTGAGACACTCGGGAGAAGTGGGGCTCATTGTCAGCAAAAACAATTGGGGAGTAGGTATAGGTAAGTGCATGATGAATTCCCTACATCTTTGGGCCTATGCCAATCCACTGATCAGTAAAATTGACCTGCGTGTCAGGCACAGCAATCGCCGGGCCATCAACCTCTACGAAGGATTGGGATACGAGATTGAAGGCTGGATAAAACGGGCCGTCAAAATAGGCGATGATTACGACGACCACTACTGGATGGGCAAAGAATTACCGCTCTGAAGATTCTTC
>JBFHKI010000226.1:0-3870 GCA_041595415.1 Pseudomonadales bacterium
CCTGCTCTGCCAAATCAATTACCCGAACTCGACGAAGACTGGCAAATTCGGGTTATAGCCGGGCCTCAAGGGGCACCGGAGTTTTTTACCCAAGATGACATAGAGAAAATATTTTCCAGCAAATGGCAGATCCACTTTAACTCCAGCCGCACCGGAGTTCGTCTGATTGGGCCAAAGCCGGAGTGGGCTCGCAGTGATGGCGGTGAAGCGGGATTACACCCCTCGAATATCCACGACAATGCCTACGCCCTGGGCAGTATAGATTTCACTGGCGATATGCCGGTCATCCTTGGACCCGACGGCCCCAGCCTGGGCGGTTTTGTCTGCCCGGCAACGGTCATCAAAGCCGACCGCTGGAAGCTCGGACAACTCAAGGCCGGCGATCATATCCGCTTTATTCCCGTATCACTGGAAAACGCTCGGGATATCGAAATCGCCCAAAATGCCCTGATTGAAGGTCGCTCCGACAATCTTCCCGCGCCCCCCAAACCAGTTTTCCAACCTTTTATTCTGCACACCAGTACAGAGCACCCAACCGGTATCTGTGTGCGCATTGCTGGTCAGGACAACCTGCTGGTGGAATACGGAGAACAGGTTCTGGATATCCGTTTGCGATGCCGGATTCAGGCACTGTACGAAGCTTTGCTAAAAGCCGATATTCCGGCAATAGAAGAAATGACACCCGGAATCCGCAGCCTGCAGATCCGATACACCCACTTGCAAATGAACCACCGGGAGTTGCTGGACATTGTGCTCGAAGCCGACCGCCAACTCGGTGATCTGCAAGACTTTGAATGTGAATCCCGGACTATCCACCTGCCCCTGTCGTGGGACGACCCCGTGTGTGTAGCTGCGGCCCAAAAATATATGCAGACGGTCCGCAAAGACGCACCCTGGTGCCCCTCCAATATTGAATTTATCCGGCGTATCAACGGACTGGATTCCATACAGGATGTCTACGACATTATTTTTTCTGCCCACTATCTGGTGCTGGGACTGGGCGATGTCTATCTGGGCGCACCAGTGGCCACCCCGGTCAACCCCAGGCACCGCCTGGTAACGACAAAATACAATCCGGCCCGCACCTGGACGGCAGAAAATTCGGTAGGTATAGGTGGTTCCTATATGTGCATATACGGAATGGAAGGCCCCGGAGGTTATCAACTCTTTGGTCGCACCCTGCAGATGTGGAACCGCTATCGTAAAACCGAGGCATTTGAGAAACCCTGGTTGCTACGCTTTTTTGACCAGATCCGATTTTATCCGGTCAGCCAGGAAGAACTCGAAGCAATTCGTTACCAGTTTCCGCGGGGAGAATTCAGCCCGAAAGTCGAAACAGGTACCTTTTCCCTCAAGGAATACCAGAAGCTACTGCAACAGGATTCCAATGCGATCGACAGCTTTACCCAAACGCGCCAGTCCGCCTTCGAGACAGAACTCAGCGACTGGAAATCCAGCGGAAAATTCAATTTTGACTCCGAGGACGTCAGCGCCGAGACGCCTGAACAGGACATTCCAGAGGGAAGTCGCGCCCTTTACTCCTCAGTGGCCGGCTGTGTGTGGAAGCTTTCGGGCACAGAGGGACAACAGGTGCAGCAAGGCGAAACACTGCTCGTGGTCGAATCCATGAAGATGGAAATCGCCGTGCAGGCCAGCTTTTCCGGTGAACTACTCAAGTTTGTGGTGGAACCCGGTCAACAAATCAAACCAGGACAAATGGTCGCCCTGCTGAAAACAGACGACTGAAACAACAAGGTATAAAGATGCAAAACCACTTTCTATCCATCAGCTCCCTGAGAGACGCGTATTTGCGACGGGAACTGGAACCAAGGGAGTTCATCGCCCGCTGCCAGCAGCAAATTCGCGAACAGAACCCGGATAACCCTGCCTGGATATACCAGCTCAGTGAAGAAGAGCTGGAGCCCTATATACAAAAACTCGAAGAAGCTACACCGGAGCGCCTGCCTTTGTTCGGGGTGCCCTTTGCGATCAAGGACAACATTGATCTGGCTGGCATTCCCACCACAGCAGGCTGTCCTGACTTCAGTTACGTCCCCAAGCGCTCAGCCTTCGTGGTGGAACGCTTGATTCAGGCCGGCGCCATCCCTCTGGGCAAAACCAATATGGATCAGTTCGCCACCGGACTGGTCGGGGTTCGCTCACCCTGGGGTGCCTGTCATTCAGTTTTTGACAAAGCCTATGTTTCCGGTGGTTCTTCAAGCGGATCAGCCGTGGCCGTAGCTGAAGGACAGGTTATGTTTTCTCTGGGAACCGACACCGCCGGTTCCGGGCGAATACCCGCCGCCTTCAATAACCTGGTGGGGTTAAAACCCAGCCGGGGGTTGCTCTCCAACAGCGGTATGGTGCGTGCCTGCCGCAGTCTCGACTGCATCAGCATCTTTGCACTAACCACTCTGGATGCCGAACAGGTTTTTGATGCCGCCTGTGAATATGACGTCAATGACGAGTACTCGCGTAAATACCAAGCGGCACCCGGTGGGAGCGTGCCAAAACCAAGGGTTGCTATTCCCTTCGCCGACCAGCTGGAGTTTTTTGGCGACCAGGAATATCTCAAATGCCATAACGAGGCTTTGAGAACTGCAAAAGAATTGGGCTGGCAGTTGGTAGAAACCGACTTTTCTGACTTGTTTCGTGCGGCCAAAATGCTCTACGAAGGCCCATGGGTGGCCGAGCGTGATGCGGCCTATGGCGACTTTGCCCGACAAAATCCGGAATCGGTATTGCCGGTGATCCACAAAATCTTGTCCCCCGCTTCCGGCATCAGCGCAACGGAAACCTTCCAGTGCCAGTACCAGATGCAGCAAATCAAAGTAAAAGTCGACAACTTGCTCAAAGGTTTTAGTTTTGCCCTGATTCCCAGTGCTCCGGGGCACTATCCCATAGCAGATGTGGAGCAAAACCCCATAGCGTTAAACTCACAGCTTGGTACCTACACCAACTTTATGAACCTGCTGGACCTGTCCGCCATCGCTATACCGGCAAACTTTACCTCCAGTGGCCGCCCCTATGGCATTACTCTCTTTGCACCGGCTTTCTGTGATCACCGGTTATTGGCCCAGGCGGCCAACTGGCAACGTCAAACCGAATTGAGTCTGGGCAATCGACTGGGCAATCTGGATGTCGTCGAATTCACCAACAGCCAGTTGGATATATCCGGCAAAGACTGGACCGAACTGCTGGTGGCCGGAGCCCATATGACGGGCCTGCCACTCAATCACCAATTGCGCTATCTGGAGGCGGAATATCTGGAAACCACCCGAACCGCAGGGAAATACAACCTCTACGCGCTTGCAGGCGGGCCACCCATGCGTCCCGGTCTTATTCGTCAGCAAGCTTCCGGTGCGGCTATTGAAGTGGAAATCTGGTCTATTCCTACCAAGGCCATTGGTTATTTTTTATCGCGGATTCCCTCACCTTTGGGGCTGGGCAAAATCGAACTTGAAGATGGCCGCTGGGTCACCGGGTTTATTTGCGAACCCTCCGGAATCGAGGGTGCCAAGGATATTACCGAGTTCGGTTCCTGGAGAAACTATCTGGATTCCGAAACAGACTAAAAATCATCAGGTGAGATCTGTTCATATAGCTTCAGATATTCGAGCAACACCTGATAGTCCAGCAAACCCGTATCCTGATAGTCCGGTCGCTCTGACAGCACCGGCATGGCATCACCGCCCTTGGCCAGATAGCTGTTCAGGGCCAGGGAATAGCTGGCGGATCCATCGATGGGCAGACCGGTAGAACGGATAACCAGACTGCCATCTTCGAGAAAATGCATACCGGCAAACTGCACCTTGTAAGGGTTGTCCGGCAGCACCTTGATAGCCCGAAAATACTCCAGCAGTTCGGAAC
>JBFHKI010000227.1:0-3847 GCA_041595415.1 Pseudomonadales bacterium
AATATTGCAGGGGTAACAGCCAGTTTGGGTGTGGCCTTTAACTCGACCTTTATCGCCTTGCTGATCAGTATTTTTATCATGTTTTTATCGCACCAGCTGACTTTGCAACAAGAACGTCTGGTGCTTGCAACCCAGCGTTATTGCGACAAGAACCTTTTACGTCATATTAAAGCTTAACCCGGGATATTGAGATGTATCGACTGCTGGATATTAGTGATATTGAACTGGCCCTTCAGGGGCCGGATTTGTCTGTCAGGTCGCCGGGTTACGCATCTTTACTGAATAGAGAGTTGGTCTTTGGTGATCAGGCCAGAGCAATTTCCCGACTCAATCCCGCCCAGTCTGCCAATCAATACTGGCGAGATTTGAGCACCCAGAAATCATCGGTCAACCTGCCGGGGGTGCGGCATCAAGCGGATTTGGTTTGGCACCATTTACAGAGTTTTGATCGGGCCCAATTACAAGAAACTGCGTTGATAGCGGTACCTACGCACTATGCCAAGGATCAGATCAGTCTGCTTTCCGGTGTCCTGAAATCGCTGAATGTGTCATCAGGGCTGGTTTGTAAACGCGCCCTCCTGATGGCTTGTCTCTATCCCGATGTCAGATACCAGATTGATTTCCAGTTGCACCAGTTGGTGGTAACAGAGGTAGAAAAACATGGTGATGAGATTTTTTGCGGAGAGTCAGTGGAATATCCTGGCTTGGGATTATTAGGTTGTAGTGATGCGCTCCTGAAAGGCATACAGGCACGATTTATAGAAAAAACCCGCTTTGATCCACTGCATCATGCGGTTACCGAACAACAGCTGTTCAACCAGATCATGGAAAACCTATTGCCACAGCAATGGCGTCGTATGGAGTTCAAAGTCGATTTTGACGGCCAACAAAATTCCATAGAATTGTCTGAGCAACAGCTGCAATCGGCTGCCGAAGTTTATTTGCATCGCTTGTCCCAGGCATTGCCTGATGAGCTCTTTGTCGCTGATCACATATTGGGTAATTTACCCATTGATTGTAGACCGGCGATATTTCTGGAACCCGGTGAAATTTTTCAAGCCCTTGGTCAGATATTGGCGGGCGCCGGATCAGCTGAGGATTTTTCCGAGCTGACCGCAGTGGCTCCCCAGGTGACAGCTTCGGAGCAAGGCACAAATCATCCCAGTGAAAACACTCGGATTGCAGATGAAAACCTGCCACCTGAGTCCCTGACGGTGCCTGTACATTCCCCGCTGACGAGTGGAATCGCAGTCGAGGGTGATATTCAGAGGGATACTGTGACCCATATACTGGCAAACGGGGTAGCCTTCCCTGTTGCTGCAGCCGTTATTGTGGCGGCCAACAATCGTATAGAGCTGGCTCTGGAGAGTAGTCTCGCGCCCAATCAAGAGGTTTTGGGACGATTTGAATCCAGCTCAAGCCAGTCGTACCTGCGTGCAGAAAAGCTCCTGAATCATAATGGTAATGCCTTTCAGGGAATCACCGAATTGAAAGTAAAGGATTTGATCAGTCAGGAAGATTTGGCTGGTACCCTGCTCGCTATACAGGTATTGCCACCAAGGGATAGCGGTTAACCCAGCCGAATTATGACCAGGAAACGCCGCGTCGGAGCCACTTTCAGCCTGTCTTTTCTGGATATTATGTCCTGCGGATTGGGTGCCACGGTCCTGCTGTTTTTGATCGTCCGGCACAACATTGATCCTCAACTGAATATTCCCACGGAGTTACGAGCCGAAACACAACTTTTGCAGGAAGAAATCCGCTCTGGCCAGGAAAACCTGCTACGTATCCGCAACACCATTTCTGAAATAGATGAGGAATTCGCCGAAGCTGCTGGTTTGGCGGAGCAGATACAGGACGATATCGACGATTTAACCCGGCGAATCGAGCAACTGGATCCAAATGTCGTGGAGAGTATTGCCGACCTGGAGCGTCGGTTGGCCGAACTGGAATCACAAAAATCCCTTTTGCAGCAGGCGGGTGGTGACAGGGTTCGGCAATTTGTCGGTGAAGGTGAACGCCAGTATCTGACCGGTATAAAGATGAGCGGGCAGAGGACCCTGATACTGATTGATCGATCTGCCAGTATGCTTGACAGTACAATTGTAAATATTATCCGCCGACGAAACCAAAGCGATACCATCAAGAGAGAGTCGCCCAAATGGCAACAAACCTTGGCAATTGCCGACTGGATTATCAGTAATCTTCAACCGGACACACAGTTTCAACTCTATAGCTTTAATACCCAAGCCGAATCGACTGTCGAGGGAACCACTGGAAACTGGTTGAATGTATCCAATACCCAAATGTTGAACGCCGCTATAAGTGGCCTACACAACCAGCTACCTGAATCAGGCACAAGCCTTATCAATGTATTTTCACTGGTCGCCTCTTTGAATCCGCGTCCGGATAATATTTTTCTGGTCACCGACGGTTTACCCACCCAAGGTCAGAATCCGGTTAGCGGCGGCTCTGTCAGCGGACGTGAGCGCCTCTCGCTTTTTAATGATGCCATGGATGAGCTGGGCCAGAATACGCCGGTAAATATTCTTCTGTTGCCCATGGAAGGAGATTATTTTGCCGCGTCAGCTTTTTGGACAATGGCTGTCAGAACCCGCGGTTCTTTTCTTACCCCTTCGGAGGACTGGCCATGATTCGCCGACGCGGTATTGATGATACCAATATCTCTTTTCTGGATGTTATTTGTTGCGGCTTTGGTGCCATTGTTTTGTTATTGGTAATCGTACAGACCCGCGCACCAGAAGTGATTGAAGAAGCAGATACCCAAGAGCGCGGTACTATACGAGCCCTTCAGGAAGAGCTGTTTGCCCTGCGCGGTGAAATCGATATTCTCAATCGTCAGCTAAATGCCAAACATGAACAGCTAGGCCTGGAAAATGAGAAAGTGGCAATACTGCGAGATCAAATGGCCGCTTCCCAGATAAGGCTGCAAGGCCTTGAGCAGGAGAACCTGGCTGCCGCGGGGCCTCGCGGTGAGCTTCAGAGAGCTTTGCAAAGCCTTACTGAAGAAATGCGCCGCCTCTACTCCGACTATAAAAATGACACTAATTACATTGGTGGTATTCCGGTAGATTCGGAGTACATTATTTTTGTCATCGATACTTCCGGCAGTATGTTTACTTACTCTTGGCCGCGCATGATTGAGGAGTTGGTCGCTATTCTGGATATTTATCCTTCGGTACAGGGTATTCAGATTATGAATGATATGGGGCAGTACATGTTCACCAGCTTTCGCGGCCAATGGATTCCCGACTCACCTGATCGTCGGGATATTATTATCAGTCAGCTGCGGAACTGGCATCCCTTTAGTAATTCCAGCCCGGTGGAGGGTATACAGGCGGCAATTCGTACCTTTTATCAGCCGGATCAAAAAATGAGCATCTATGTACTCGGAGATGACTATACTGGAAGATCACTGGAAGCGGTGCTCGATACGGTGTACAACTTGAATCGGCAGTCCAATTCGCAAGAACCGATGGTACGAATTCACGCTATTGGTTTTCCGCTTATGATAGCCGTGGGGGAGAACGACGCGGCAGCGCGATTTGCGGCGCTGATGCGCGAGTTGGCACAGCAAAACATGGGTTCATTTGTCGGCTTGAACGACTACAGGTAATTTATGCATTTCCGATTATCTTTTATTATTTTCGTTGCGGGGATACTTGGGGGTTGTTCCTCTACGCATACAATTGATACCGACTTCCCTACCCCCTTGATAACACCGGTTGAACGATCTGGTTATCTGCAGATGGCAGATGATTTCGTGAACCAGCACTTTATCCAGGATGAAGAAGACCGGGATGATATGACGGTAATACTGGGGCCG
>JBFHKI010000228.1:0-3831 GCA_041595415.1 Pseudomonadales bacterium
ACCGCCCTTTCACGGCGGTAACGGGGGTTCGAATCCCCCTGGGGACGCCATATACCAGCATGGCTGACTTAGTCAGCATTGCGTCAAAGAATTGCGGGAATAGCTCAGCTGGTAGAGCGCAACCTTGCCAAGGTTGAGGTCGCCGGTTCGAACCCGGTTTCCCGCTCCAATATTAAAGGCGCCCTGTTTACAGGGCGCCTTTTTTATTTGCTGCTCTCCAGATCATTTTGTAACAGGGACTGTATTCTGTGCAGAGTATCCTGAAAGAGCAGAATGGTTTCTGCCGGAATATTTGTTGTTATTAATTGCTGGATTTCCTCTCCGTAGGGAAGGATTTCAGTCTCAAGCTTTTTCCCTTCTTCGGTTAAATAGATATTTAATTGGCGTCTGTCTGAGGGATGACGCTGCCGGCGGATATAACCACGCATTTCCAGTTTTTGTAATGCGCTGACCAAAGAGGGTTGGGCAATACCTATCTTTTTTTGAAGTTCATGTTGAAATTGGCCGTCTTTCTGCCAGAGGAGACGTAAAGGTGCCCACATACCCAAGCTTATGTTGTGAGGCAATAATCGCCGTTCCAGCAGTCTGTCAAAATCACGGGTAAGTGATTTGAGCTGGAAGGCGAGAGTTTTTTCCAGTGGGCGTTTTTGTGCAAAATGCTCCCTGGAAACGAGCGTATCTTTTGTGTCTTTCGTGGACATATTAGTTCTCCATGATTGATACACCAGGCAAAGGCCTGAATGCGTGATCGGGTGGATTTTACTGCTAGACCGTATAGCTGTCCTCCAGTTTTGTTTTGACCGGCCATAACCGGATGTCTAATATGCCAGCTCCGGTACGGACGTATTTTCAACAATAGAGTTAGCTGGCAATAATGCGTATTTACCCTTATCTCAGTCTGTTGTTCTGCCTGCTTACGCTGGGGAATAAACTTGCTGCCCAGACAGATGCCTCTCACGACTTTCGCTGTGACCTGATTCTGGGGGATTGGTCTGGGGTTTACATCGACGATGGCAGCAGTTGGTTAACCGGAAGTTATCAATTCGATGGTGCTTACGACGAAGATGGTTCAGTTATCATTGACTTTACCTTTTTGGACTCTGATGAAACTGACAGACACGAAGGCTACTGGCTTTGTGAAAACGGAATTCTTACTACCGGTCTGGTTACCCGCTGGGGTGGTTCGGTGGTCTACCACTACCAAATTCTGGAGATTGATCAAAACCGGTGGACCTATCGCTTGATTTCTCCTGAGCCGAATTCACCCGTTTTTACTGCCCGCAGGGTAGGGGCTCGTACCATGAAGCCGGAAATTTTTGACCCGCTAAGAAACAACTGATTATTTGAATTCCCCCATAACCGGACATTAGTTATTTATGAAAAAAGCCGCCATTTTAGTGTTATTGACAGGCCTTCTGTTTCCGTTTTTTGCACAAGCTCAGGATGATCCCGCTTGTGACTGCAGCTTGTTGGTTGGCAATTGGGTAGGAGAATACCGCTACGAGGATGGGCAGTTAAGTCGTTGGCAGGCTCAGTACTCAGAAGATAACAGCCTGTCTATCCGCTTCTATGATGAGCAGCAAAATGAATTGGGAAGTCAAATTGGCACCTGGGAATGCGACGGGGTTTGGGTAAAGACGCGAATGCAGGAAAATGGACAATCCTATGATTTTGAATACCAGATACAGGCTTTGGATGTTTTTCGTTATGTTTACGAGAGCACTATAGGCCCGGTATTTACCTCATATCGTCAACGGGCGGACTAAGTATTTTTCGTTCTCCCTGCGGTTTGTTTCTGCCAGTGTTTCGGGATTGATTTCTTCTGGCAAGAAATCGTGGTGGTGAAGGGATGTGTGACATCACTTTGTTCAACCAGGGTTCAAATTTCTATCAAGACTTTGTCATTTTCACGCTATCGGATAAATTGTGGTTATCTTTAAAGATACAGACTTGTGTTGATCAGATAGCTTCACTATTGTTTGCGCATTCAAATTTATAGAGACACAACTGCCCCATGCCTGCTAACTCTTTAAAATCCATTTTTGCTCTCGCTACTTCTCTGCTTGTTTCCGTGTTTATGGTGGGCTGTACAGTGTCGGACCCGCTCGATGAAACTGCCCCTGAAGTGGTTCGTGAACAGCGCTCCTGGGATCTCACCGACCTCTATGAAAGTCCTGAGGCATGGCAGGCGGCCTATTCCTCAGTTTTACGAGACATTGAAGCGCTATCAAGCTATCAGGGCACCTTGGCGGACAGTTCGGAGGCATTGGCGACGGCACTGACAAAGATTTCCGAAGTGCAGAAAGAGGCAATACGCGTCTATATTTATACCTCCTTGAAAAGTGATGAGGATCAGCGCATTGCCCAAAGCCAGGAAAACCTGAGTCAGAGCAGGGCTATGTTTTCCGAATATTCGCAGGCCGTTTCCTGGGTTGCTCCCGAGATCCTTTCTATCGGAGCGGACACCATCAATGCTTATCTGGCTGAAGAGCCTCGCCTGGCGCCTTTTGATTTTTATCTGCAGGATCTTTTGGCGAACGCCGAGCACACTCTGGGTGATGAAGCGGAATCCGTGTTGGCGGCGGTAGGCATCATTCTGGACAGCCCCAATAATATCTATGAACTTTTGGCCAATGCCGATATTCCCTGGCCAACTGTGACACTCTCTACCGGCGAAGAGGTTTTTCTCAACCAGGCAGGCTACTCGAAACATCGGGCGGCACCTAACCGAGAAGACCGTATTCTTGTGTTTGATACTTTCTGGAGTACTTGGCAGGAATACATCGATAGCATTGGTCTGATTTTGACCACCGAGGTGAATTCCAATGTCGCTATCGCCAAGGTCCGGAATTACGACAATGTATTGCAAATGCAATTGTCGGAAGAAAATATTCCTACTCAGGTCTATGACACATTAGTAGAAGAGGTAAATGCAGCTTTGCCAACGCTGCACCGGTATTTCAACTTGCGTGGCCGGATGCTGGGTGTGGAACAAATGCATTACTATGACATTTATCCGCCTCTGGTAGAGCTGGATCTGGAATTTGATATAGACAGGTCCAGAGATATTACATTGCAGGCGCTAAAGCCTCTTGGTGAAGAATACCTCGAGCCAATGGAAGCGGTGGCCAACTCCGACTGGTTGCATGTGTATCCACAGCCGGGAAAACGCTCGGGAGCCTATATGAATGGCTCAGCTTACGATGTCCATCCTTATGTGCTGCTGAATCACCAGGATGACTTTAACTCCATGTCTACCTATGCTCATGAACTGGGGCATGCGGTACACACCTTGTTGACCACTGCCAAGCAACCCTTTGAAAAGTCGGATTACTCCACTTTTATTGCTGAGATTGCTTCACAGATAAACGAGATCCTGCTTGAAGAATATATGATTGCCAATGCAACAACGGATGAGGAGCGGCTCTACTATCTGGGTTATTCACTGGAATCCATGCGTGGCTCATTCTATCGGCAAACGATGTTTTCCGAATTTGAGCACAGCATTCATCAGACGGTAGAAGCGGGGCAGCCCTTGTCTGGCGAGCGGATGAATCAGATATATGGTGATTTGCTAAAACGCTATCACGGTCACGACCAGGGCGTATTACTCATCGATGATGAATATGCAGCTGAGTGGGCCTATATTCCCCATTTTTATTACGACTTTTATGTTTACCAGTACTCAACATCCATTGCCGGAGCTGCATGGTTTGCAGAGCGTTTATTAGCCGGTGATCAACAGGTACAGAAAGCTTTTATCGAGTTGCTGCAGGCTGGTGGTTCTGACTACCCCTATGATTTGCTGAAAACAGCCGGGCTGGATATGGC
>JBFHKI010000229.1:0-3811 GCA_041595415.1 Pseudomonadales bacterium
GTCGCTGGCCTACGCCCTTCTGGCCGGATTGCCACCGGAAGCTGGCCTCTACGCCAGCATCTTGCCACTGATCGCCTACGCCGTTTTTGGCAGCAGCCGCACTCTTTCGGTTGGACCCGTTGCCGTCGTATCCCTGATGACGGCTGTGGCCGTCGGCAACCTGACCGAAACCCAGAATATAAGCGCTTGGGAGGCTGCCATCTCGCTGGCGGCACTTTCCGGCCTGATATTGGTGATTATGGGGTTTCTCGGTCTGGGTTTTCTGGCCAATTTTCTGAGCCATCCGGTAATCTCGGGTTTTATCAGCGCCTCAGGTATCCTCATCGCTGCCAGCCAGATGAAACATATTCTGGGTATTTCTGCCTCTGGTCATAACCTGATGGAGCTGGTTACCGCACTGCTAGAAAAAATCAGCGAAACCAATCTGCCTACCCTGATACTGGGGGTAGCCGTACTTTTCTTTTTATTCTGGTCGAGAAAAGGACTCAAGCCCCTGCTTATGCGTTTTGGTTTGCAACCGGCCCAGGCCGCCCTTTGGGCCCGTACCGGCCCTGTCTGGGCCGTGGTGGCCAGTACTCTGGTGGTGGCAAGCTTTAATCTGGATCAGTCCGGTGTTAAAACCCTGGGTGATGTACCGGCCGGTTTGCCGGTTCTTACTGTGCCCAATCTGGGTATGGATCTCATGTCCTCCCTCTTTGTTGCGGCCCTGTTAATCAGCGTGGTCGGTTTTGTGGAATCCATCTCTGTGGCCCAGACTCTGGCTGCTAAAAAACGTCAACGGATCGATGCTAATCAGGAGTTGTTGGGGTTGGGTGCCGCTAACCTGAGTTCAGCCTTTTCGGCCGGTTTCCCGGTAACGGGCGGATTTTCACGCTCTGTGGTTAACTACGATGCCGGTGCTGTTACCCCAGCGGCTGGAGTCTACACCGCCATCGGTATCGCTCTCGCGGCGCTGTTTTTAACCCCTTGGATAAAACTGCTGCCCATCGCCACTCTGGCTGCCACCATTATTGTGGCGGTGCTGTCACTCATTGACCTCGACGCTATCAGCAGAACCTTTCGCTACTCCAAAGCTGATTTTGCCGCCATGGCGGCCACCATGCTGTTAACACTGACTCACGGGGTTGAGCTGGGAATTCTGGTCGGGGTCAGCCTGTCGCTTTTTCTGTATCTGTTTCGCACTAGCCAACCTCACAGCACCGAGGTAGGTCGCGTGCCCGGCACAGAACACTTCCGCAATGTAAACCGCCACAAGGTAGTCACCAGCGACCATCTGCTCAGCCTGCGCATTGATGCCAGCCTCTACTTTGCCAACGCCCGTTTTCTGGAAAACTATGTTCTGTCCAAGGTTGCCGAACGCCCCGAGCTGACTGACCTGGTATTGATGTGTACTGCAGTGAACGACATCGATGCCAGCGCGTTGGAAAGTCTGGAAGCCATTAACGAACGGTTAATAGAATCCGGCGTAAAATTCCACCTGTCGGAGGTCAAAGGTCCGGTGATGGACAAGCTGCAGCGCACAGACTTTCTCGATAAGCTGAGTGGCCAGATCTTCCTCACCCAATATCAGGCCGTTGTGGCCTTGGCACCTGAAACACTGGGACCATCCGGTGAACAAACCAAATGAAGAACCTGTTCCGCTTTACCCAGCTGATGATGCCTTGTTTCCTTTTGACGGCTTGCGCTTCTTCTCCGGCCCCGCAGGATCAGTTGTGGATAGATGTCCGCAGTGCGGATGAATACCGGCAACAGCACCTGTCAGAGGCTGTGAATATTGAATACACCAGCATACTTGAGGGTGTTGACCGGGCCGGCATAGATAAGGACGCCAGCATCCTGCTTTACTGTGGCAGTGGTCGCCGCGCTGGTATAGCTCTGGATGCTTTGGAAGCCGCGGGCTTTACCAATGTGACAAATCGCGGCGGATTAAGTGATTTGCTCGATCAGGGGCTCAACTAGCCGCTTTCAGACTTTTGGCCGCTGCCAGTAAATATTGGATCATGGAAATCAGAGTCACAGTGGCGGCCGCGTACAGAACAATCAGCCCGGCTTGGTAAATCGCAGAGCCGGTATCAGCCGCCAGCAAAAGCAACAGGGCTATCATCTGCAGGGTTGTTTTTAACTTGCCTATGGGGGCAACCTTGACCACGTCCCGCATACCCAATCCCGCCATCCACTCACGCAGGGCTGAAATAACAATCTCACGACTGACAATAACTAACACCGAAACCACCATCAAAAAGCTGGGTGCCTGTACGGCCAACAAGATCAGTAAAACCACCACAAGCAACTTGTCGGCAACCGGATCAAGAAAGGCACCAAAATCACTCTGTACTTGCCACTTTCGCGCCAGATAGCCGTCCAGCCAGTCGGTCAAAGCCACCAAGCAAAAAAGCAAAGCTGCCAGATAATTTGCCCAAATCCCCGGCACCACAACCAATACAGCGATAAAAGGAATAATCAGCACCCGACTCCAGGTCAGGTAGTTGGGTAAATTTTCTTTCATGGAGTATGTTTGCCTGTCGTATTTAATTGGGGTGAAAGTGGCAGTATATGTCTTCTGCCAGACTTGTGTTGATACCCTCGACCTTGGCCAGATCGGCTACCGCTGCCTTGGCAACCCCCTGCAAGCCGCCAAAGTGCAGAAGCAACGCTTTTTTGCGTTTGGCACCTATGCCGTCAATCTGATCCAGAGGTGAACTGGTAATCTTTTTGTTTTTGCGGGCGCTGTGCCCCGCCACCGCAAAGCGGTGTGCCTCATCGCGAATATTCTGTACCAGATGAAAGGCCGGCGAATGAGGGTCGAGTGCTAGTTCCACTGAATCTTCGCCGACAAAAAAACGTTCCCAACCGGATTTGCGCGCCGCACCCTTGGCCACACCCAGCAGAACCACCTCGGTGATCTCCAGGTCGCCGAGCACTTTCTTGGCCTGGGTCATCTGCCCTTTGCCGCCATCTATTACCAAAATATCGGGCATACTGCCCTCACCCTTTTTAAGACGTTTGAAACGTCGCCGCAAAGCTTGTTCCATGGCGGCGTAATCATCTCCCGGAGTGATATCCTCAATATTAAATTTTCGGTAGTCGCTCTTCAGCGGTCCCTCTTCATTAAAAACCACACAGGAGGCAACTGTCTCGGCTCCGGAGTGATGGCTGATATCAAAACACTCCAGACGCTTGGGAGACTCGGACAGCCCCAAGGCCTCGCCCAGAGCCTGTATACGACGTTGATGACTGAGTTTTCCGGCCAGTTGTCCGGACAGGTTTTGCTCCGCTGTGCGATGTGCCAGATCCAGCCAGTCGATACGCCTTCCCTGCTTAGGCACGCTGATACGCACTCGCTTGGCAAGTACTGACGAGATACTCTGTTCGATCAAACCAGCTTCGGGGATCTTTTCAGCCACTACAATCTCTGAGGGGGAAACCCGCTCTTGCCCGGAAAGATAATAGTGGGGTACAAAATCGGCAATCACCTCAGAGGGCGATGAGGCCAGCTCATCCTTGGGATAGAAAGACCGACTGGCGATCATGCGGCCCTGTCGAATAAAAAGCATATGTACACAGGACGCATTGCCGTCGGTAGCAGCGGCGATAACATCCACATTGGCGCTACTGCCGCTTTCGATATTTTGGTCTGACTGCACGGTACGCAGCTTGCCGATAGAATCTCGCAGCGCTGCCGCTTTTTCAAACTCCAGATTTGCCGATGCCTGCTGCATATCCTCCATCAGATTTTGCATCAACTCCTCGTTTTCGCCCTTCAAAAATTTCAAGGTGCGTTCCAGATCCCGCTGATAATCTTGCGCGTCCA
>JBFHKI010000230.1:0-3784 GCA_041595415.1 Pseudomonadales bacterium
GCCTGGCCAGACGCGATGCCAACCAGCCCGAGCTGGTCCGGCTCGCCGGGGTTTACCACAACCTGCTGCGGGAGTGGTCGGACACCTGATACCGGCCTCCACCCTTGCGCCCGGCACATAAAAAAGGCAGCCGAAGCTGCCTTTTGCCAAACAGGTTGTAACCTGGCCTTAGCGCGTCAGCACAACCTTGAGAGCCCCGGTATCTCCGGCGCGTGAGAAGACATCATAGGCCTCTTCAAACTGATCCAGCTTAAAGCGATGGGTGACAAATTTGTCTACCGGGATATCGCCGTTGGACACCAGATTCAGCAGTCTGGGTGTTGAGTAGGTATCCACCAAGCCGGTGGTAATGGTGACATTTTTAATCCACAAATCTTCCAGATGAAGATCCACCGCTTCACCGTGTACACCTACGTTGGCCACATGCCCACCGGGGCGGATCAGGGTGGTAGCCAACTCAAAGGTGGCCGGCACACCAACCGCTTCTATCGCCACATCGGCACCCAAACCATCGGTCAGGCCCTGAATAATTTCCAGCGGATCCTGATGGCTGTTATTAATGGTGATATCGGCACCAAACTGTTTGGCCGACTCGAGCCGGGAATCGGCAAGGTCGATAGCCACCACATGGCTGGGACTGTAGAGGCGTGCGCCCATCATGGCCGACAGGCCAATTGGCCCGGCGCCGACCACGGCAACCACATCGCCGGGGCGAACTTCGCCGTTGAGCACCCCCACCTCATATCCAGTGGGAAGAATATCCGCCAGCATCAGTACCTGTTCATCAGAGACGCCTTCGGGAATAGCGTAGGTTGAGGTGTCGGCAAAGGGCACTCGGACATATTCCGCCTGGGTGCCGTCAATCTTGTGACCGAGAATCCAACCACCGCCACCGAGACATTGACCGTAAGCACCCTCGCGACAATAGCGGCAGGCGCCACAAGCGGTTACACAGGAGACCAGAACCCGATCTCCGACCTTGACGTTCTTAACACCGGAACCAACGGATTCAACAGTTCCCACTGCTTCATGGCCGAGAATGCGACCCTCGGTAACGGCCGGCACATCACCTTTGAGAATGTGAAGATCCGTGCCACATATCGTCACGGCATCAACCCGGACGATGGCATCGGTGTCTTCTTGAATAACGGGATTGGGTACTTCTTCCCAGGATTTTTTGCCTGGGCCATGATAAACAACTGCTTTCATGACATTACTCCTACAGAATTATATTGATTAGTCTGTTTTTTTAGTTCCCCTATCTTTTCTGGCCCATCGGGCCAAAATCTCATTTACTGGTGTTGTTTTTAACTTTACTCCTGCGGCTAAGTGGGTACAGGAAAAGCCGCACTTCTTTTGATCCAGATCCAAAATCAAAAAACGTCTAGCACTTCCACAGCCCATATAAAACTGGCGCAAAAGCCATAAAAAAGGAGGGCAAAGCGGCGCACAAAACTATTTGTCAAAAGACACTGAATCTACTTCAGCCAAGTAAGAGGCAAAGTATTCTTCGGTTTCAAAGAAGTTGCCCGCTTCTACGCGGGTTGGCAGTCGGAAACCGCCAAAATCCTTGTAAGCGGAAAGATAGCCGCCAAAGGGTTGTAACTGGAATTGCCTGGCCGGGTTGGCGTCGGTCCAGCGCTGAAAAAACACCTTGATTATCCGCCCCTGTGAATCGACAACAATATCCACAGCCTGACGCAGGTCCATGTGCGTCATAATCATGCGAGCACAGTTTTCGTCTACTGCCTGCCACTCGACCTGATCACCGGGCAGTACAGCTGCCGGAGTCCAGAAAATAGCCTCGGCAACGTAGCGGCCAAAGGAGGCTAAAGCGTGATCTTTGCTGCCGCCGGCGCGGGCAACGGGTATCAAGCCGAAAAGCCAGAACCGGGTCCAGCTTTGCCCTTGCACTGAACCGTCTGAACCGGACATACAGATCAACCCCTTGGCCGCTTTCAACCTCCAGATAAATCCCTGCGGTGCCGCCAGTATCTGCCGGGCGCGCATCTTTATATAACGGGGTGTTTCCCTATTGCCCAAGCCCAATCGCCCCTGCATGGATATCTGTGCCACCTTGTGAAGGGGTGTTCCTGGCGTGATAGCGAATTTAAAAAAGCGTTGTGCGGGTTCGGGCAGGCCCTGCAGCATAGCCGGGTCAAACCTGTCCGGTTGTTTGGACTGACAGGACTGAAGCTTTTTCCAGCCAACAGCGGATGCGCGCCTGTCTGCCAGCCGCACCAGCAGCAAGACAAATAGAATCAGTACCAGAAAAAGTAACAGAACCCTCAAGGCTCAACCACTGGTAGCACAGTTCAGACAAAGTTCCGCTTCAGGAATGGCCTGTAACCGCTCAGGCTCTATCTGCTGACCGCACTTTTGACACAGTCCGTAATCACCCCGTTCGTAGCGCAACAAGGCGTTGCGAACGCTGTTTAGCTCATCTCTGGTGGCTATACCTATCTGATCGACCACGGCGTCATTTTCTTGCTCCTGAGCCTGATCCTCCAGATCTGCCGTGTGGGGTTTAGCCTGATCGCGACGCACACTGGCGAGGCGCTCTTCAAGAATTTGTTGCCGTTCTTTCAGGTATTCGATTTGGCTATTCATAGGGTAGCTCTCACATTTTGCTTGCCTGTAATCTAGGAGGCTGGGAACCAGACCGTGTTGACCTGCGTCAAAAGCTCGACCAACTGCCATTTATTCCGCTTGTGACTATCCCTGGCAAGGTCTGATCAGTAAACTGTGACTGCTCCGCGGAGCCTGTAACAACCAATCATGCAAAGGGGTTTGCGGTGACACAAAAGACGCACCTAGAAGGACTTTCCTCAGCACTCGACAGTGGTGCTATTCATCAGGTGCGTCGCCTGCTTAACAGCCTGTCCGCTTCGGAAATAGCCCAGGTACTCGAATCCTCACCGCCCAACGAACGGAATATCCTCTGGGAATTGCTCGATACCGAGCTGGAGAGCGATGTACTGCAACGCCTCAGTGAGGATGTGCGGAACTATATTCTGACCCTGATGGATTCCGCCGACGTTGCGGCCCTGACCGAAACCTGGGATGTCGATGATGTAGCCGACGTTCTGCAACAGTTGCCGGACCGTGTCACCCAGGAAGTTCTGGATCTGATGAGCCAGCAGGACCGACAGCGGGTTGAACAGGTACTGACCTACGATGAGGAAAGTGCGGGCGGTTTGATGAACACCGATACCATTACGGTACGGGCCGACATCACCATCGACGTAGTCCTCCGATACCTGCGCCGCCACGAGCAGATTCCGGCCATGACCGACTGCCTCTATGTGGTCAACCGCAACGAACTTTTTATCGGCAGCTTGCCGATTAGCAATATTCTTACCGCCGATCCCTCGGTGCCCATCTATAAACTGATGGATGCCGAGGCAATTGCCATTCCCGCGGATATGCCGGATACCGAAGTGGCCAACCTGTTTGAGAGAAATGACTGGATCTCGGCCCCGGTGGTGGATGAGAACCGTCATCTGATCGGCCGAATTACCATCGATGACGTGGTGGATGTTATCCGCGACGACGCCGACCACTCTCTCTTGAGCCTGGCCGGTCTGGCCGAAGACGACGACACTTTCTTGTCGCTGCGCAAATCGACACCGCGCCGCATGCTCTGGCTGGGAATAAACCTGTTGACCGCATTGGCGGCCTCTGCCGTTATTGGCCAGTTTCAGGCTACTCTGGACAAGGTTATTGCCCTTGCCGTGTTGATGCCCATCGTTGCCAGCATGGGCGGCGTAGCCGGCACCCAGAC
>JBFHKI010000231.1:0-3780 GCA_041595415.1 Pseudomonadales bacterium
GCAGCAAAGGCGCAAGAGTTATTTGACCAGCCTGGCGATGTCAGCAATGAAGCGGGCTCGGATGCCTCTGGTAAAATTGCCGCATCACAAAACCGCATCATCGCGCAATACCATCGCCCATATGAAACCCATGCCCGCATGGAACCCATCAATGCCACTGTCAGCGTTACCGACCAGCGCATCGATGTCTGGTCGCCAACTCAGGATCAGGCTGCACCTATTCGTATTATTGCTGAACATCTCAACCGCGATCCGAATCAGATCTTTGTACACACCGCATTTATTGGCGGCGCTTTTGGCGGAAACGGCGGTGGAGCTACGGCCGTTACCAAACAGGCGGCGGAAATCTCCCATCAACTTGGACGCCCCGTCAAAGTAATCTGGAGTCGCGAAGAAGACATAACCCACGACAAACAGCGTCCGCCGGTTCATGTGCGGCTGCAAGCCGCTCTGGATGAAGAGGGTTTGCCTGAGGCCTTTTTCTCCCGCGCTGTCTGGTTTAGCCACGAGGGTGTTGCCAGCCACGGACCAGCCACCGCGGACCAGTCGATCGGCAATATGCCCTACCAGGTACCCAATCGAAGGCATGAACGCCACAACGTTGCTGCACATATACCCACAGCAACACATCGCGCTCCAGGTGCCAATCAGAACGGATTTATTATCGAACAGTTTGCCGACGAGATGGCCTTGGCTGGAGGATGGGACCCACTTGAATGGCGACTGCAAATGACCAAAGGAATGGAGCCATGGCAACGCGTGTTATTGAAGCTTAAGGAGGTTTCCGGCTTTAGAACCGACCTCCCCAAGGGACAAGGTATGGGCATCGCCATTGTAGAGGACCACGGTTCCATTTGTGGTGCCTGTGCCACTGTCTCGGTAAGCCAGCGCGGCCAGCTTAGTATTGAAAAATTACTACTGGTGCAAAACAGTGGTTATATGATCAATCCCTTGAACGCCACAGAACAGCTTGAAGGCGCAGCCTGTTGGGAGCTGTCCCACGCTCTCTATGCCGGGTTGGAGCTAAACGAAGGACGTTTTACCAACACGAATTTTCACAGCTATCACCTGATGCGCATGCCCCAAGTGCCCGAGATTGAAGTGCACTTTGCCCTCTCCGAGGATGGCTGGTGGGGCGGTATGGGCGAACCGGGTGGGCCACCCTCACCTCCGGCGGTGGCCAATGCCATCTATTTTGCTACCGGTAAGCGCATCCGCTCAACACCGCTTCATAAACATGATCTGAGCTGGAGCTGATTGAGCGCCGTCGAAAAAAATAACTACCTTTTGATATTGAGAAACCACCATTTGTTAAGGCTGAAATTTCACATTTTTCTTCACATTTGTGATCCTTCTGGAGAAGGATAATCCAACTTGGGACATCCATCCGACAATCGGTTTAGCCAACTTGACCCATCAGGGTTCATCACATTATTTGGGGAACAACAAAATGTTGAAAGAAATCATTGCACTGATGCTTATTGCATTGGTTTCAACACCAGCGGCAGCCCACCACACTTGGGCTGTGGATTACGACACTGATAATTTTGTCGAAATCGAAGGCAAGGTTACCTCTATCGCCTGGGTAAACCCCCACGTTCGTTTTGAAGTGCTTGTCGATGAAGGCAAGGAATCGGAACAGCTCTGGAACATTGCCGGCACATCGGTCAGCAATCTGGCACGCATGGATGTAACCCGCAACATACTGTCAGTGGGTGACAAAGTACGCATGGCGGGACACGCCGCCAAACGCTCCGACCACGGCATGTATATGATCAACCTCTTGTTGCCCGATGGACGCGAAGCGGTATTTTCCGCCAGTGGCGAATTGCGCTGGACCGGCGAACGGGTGGGCGATAGCCAGCGCATTCGCGGCGAGATAGACGAACCGGACTTTGCCGAGCGCCCCGATTCCATCTTTGCAACCTGGACAACACTCACCGGTGTACCAGAAAGCCGTGTACTGCAACCGCGCAATACTTCGGACTTCCCTCTCAGTGCAAAAGGCCTGCAAGCCATCGCCGACTACAACCCGGAAACTGACAACCCCTTTGGCAGTTGCGCAGCCAAAGGCGGTGCCGCCGTTATGGACGCCCCCTATCCAGTTGAGCTGGTCGATCAGGGTGACACCATCCTGTTCAAGCTGGAAGAATACGATACGGTACGAACCATCCACATGACGGACATCCACGATGACCGCAGTGTCGAACCTAGCCTTCTGGGCTATTCCACCGGTCGCTGGCAGGACGATACCCTGCTGGTCACTACCACCAAAATTAACTACCCCTTCTTGCACGTGGGTTCAGTGCCAGACTATATTCCACAGAGCCAATACGCCCAAATGCAGGAAACTTTCAAACTCGGCCCAGACCACGAAAAGCTGTTTTACAGCCTGACGGTAACCGACACGGAAATGCTGACCAAACCCATGGTGTTCAGCAAGTACTATGTCTGGCGACCGGGCGAATCACTACAACCCTATAGCTGCGACGAAGAAGGCTTGTTCAGCAACGACTAGGGCGCGTATTACCAAACCCACAAGAAAAAACAAAACGGACTAAAATACACCCGAGGGGGAAATAAAAATGAGCATTGGCAAGCTGACAAAAACTCTGCTGAGTCTGGCCATTATTTGCGGCATACCACAATGGGCAAGTGCGCAAATGACTGTATCGGAGCAGGACTACAACAAGTTGATCGTCCTGGAATATATGGAAACCCTGAGCACCGTTGAGCACCCATCAGTGGCGGCGCAACTTCAAGCGAAAAACTATCGCGAAATCCGACCGGAGTTTCACAACCTCAACTACCACGCCATGGGCTCTGAGCTGGCCGAAATGGCCGACCCCATGCTGGTTGCCATCCAGCACCGACGAGACACCATTACAACCATTATGGCCGAGGGCGATATGGTTGCGGTGCGCTACCGCATCCAGGGAACCCACCAGGGTAATTTCTACGGCATACCCGCCACCGGCAAAGATATCGATATTGACGCCGCGGCCCTGTTTTGGCTGGAGAATGGCAAAATCACCCAGAGTTGGTCTATGGCTGACGAAGCCGGTTTGTTGCGTCAAATTGGCAAACCCATGCCTGCGCGTGCAGACGGCCGCTGGGAAGCCGGTCCGGTTTATTTGCCTGTTACCACAGGTGACGAACACCTGGCTGAATTACTGGCCAACCAAGTCGACTCTCAGGCCTATCGCAACAAACTTATGATTAACGCCTATAAATCGGAAAATCCACCCGAAGGCATACTGCCCCCTCCCGAAGACTACGGCATGGGTATTCGAGGCGGCTTCGCCAATTTGGCAGCCTCAGCGCCAGCAGGGGCCACCCGGGAATTCCCCTTTGCCGGAGCATTTCCCGATCGGGTCGATATGATCGCCAAAATGATGGCCGAGGGTAAATGGGTTATGGTTTTATTCCGCCTGACCGCAACTAACAGTCAAAGCCTGTTTGGTATTCCAGCGCAAAACCGGCCGGTTTCCGCCTATGAAATCGGCTTTATGGAGTTTGATGGAGATGACTGGGCGTACCGCTGGTTCTTTGGCGACGATCTCGGCATGTTGCTGCAACTGGGCGGCCCGCAAGACTACTTGTTTGCCGGTTCAAACACCGCGAACTGAAGACAATCGGGCCTTGGCGTGCAGCGTCAAGGCCCGGCATCACTAACTCAGGCCGATTATCCGTTCGGAATTGCCGTGATAAATCTTGTGTTTATCCAGCTCGCTGATCTCGATCCCATCCATAAATTGCACGGCCTCCTCAACGGACTCA
>JBFHKI010000232.1:0-3772 GCA_041595415.1 Pseudomonadales bacterium
CGAAATGGACATGCGGTTATCATTGAGAACCACAAGCATCTCAGCACCACTGCCGGCCACATGATTGAGTGCCTCGAAGGCCATGCCGGCCGACATGGCGCCATCGCCAATAATGGCGGCGTGTTTGCGCTTTTCGCCTTTAAGCTTGGATGCCATGGCCATGCCCAGAGCCGCGCTTATGGATGTACTGGAATGGCCCACACCAAAGGTGTCAAAAGGGCTTTCGTTGCGGTTTGGAAAGCCCGAAAGGCCGTTCCTTTGGCGCAAGCTTAATATACGATCACGCCGCCCGGTCAGGATCTTGTGTGGGTAGGCCTGGTGACCTACATCCCATACCAGTCGGTCTTCCGGGGTTTGAAAAACATAGTGCATGGCTATGGTCAGTTCAACTACCCCTAGTCCCGCACCAAAATGCCCGCCAGTTTGTCCTACAACGTAGAGTAAGAACTCACGCAATTCATCGGCCAGTTGTGGCAGTTGATCCACATCCAATTCGCGCATATCTTGCGGAATCTGTACCTGATCCAATAAGGGGGTTTCTGGTACCTCGGTGGGGATACGGTCGAAATTCTTCATGCTTATATTTGTGTTCGCTCGTTCAGTGCAGTCGTTGCACAACAAAATCGGTTATCAGTTGTAGCATTTTTGCCCTGTCACCAAATCCTTGCAAAGCGCTTAGCGCAGTCTGATGCAGTTGTTTCAGTTGTTCTTCAGCGGCTTCTAAGCCCAGCAGATCCACATAGTTGGGTTTGTTCAGCGCCTTATCTGCACCCTGGGTTTTGCCCAGAACTTCCGTAGAGGAAATTTGGTCGATAATGTCGTCGCGGATTTGGAAGGCCAAACCCAAAGCGCGGGAGTAATGATCCAGAGCCGTTAACTGATCGACACTGGAATCCGGAACACTGATACCGCCCAGCTGTACGCTGGCACTGATCAAAGCACCGGTTTTGCGCCTATGCATAACTTGCAGCTGTTCCAGACTCACTTCTGAGCCCACCTGCTCAATATCGATCATTTGACCGCTTACCATACCACGACCACCGGAGGCTTCGGCCAGGCAGCTAAGACCGGTCAGTTTTTGCTGCTCTGTTCCGGGAGCCATGCATAACACTTCAAAAGCCATAGCTTGTAGAGCGTCACCGGCGAGAATGGCGGTGGCTTCGTCAAAAGCGATATGCAAGGTTGGTTTGCCGCGACGTAAATCATCGTCATCCATACTGGGCAGGTCGTCATGGATCAGGGAGTAGGCGTGGATGATTTCGACGGAAGCGGCGGAGTGCACCAAAAATTCATTAGCTGTACCGCAGGCTTCAGCTGCCGCGTAGGCCAATAGTGGTCTGATGCGTTTGCCCCCGCTCAGCAGTGAGTAACTGGCTGCCTCACGCAGGCGTCCAGCATCAATATAAGTATTCAGGCAGTTTTGCAGAAGTATTTCGACTTCACGGCAAACGGGTTCGGCCATTGCCGAGAGTTGGTTGTCCATTAGCAGAGACCTAGGAATCCGAGTTGACGGATTCTGGTGAGGAGGGTGCTTCCTTGCTTGCCATCTCGATACGGAGTTGTGCCTTTTCCAACATGCTTTGGCATTCGCGTGTCAGGGCGATACCTTGTTCATAAGCTTTGAGTGATTCTTCCAGAGATAATTCGCCAGTTTCCAACTTGGCGACAACGGCTTCAAGATCACTTAATTTCTGCTCGAAATTCATGTTGGTGTCTGAGTTGGACATGAGCTTCTTTGTTTTAGGCTGGGGGGCGCCAAGTTAAACGAGCTGGCGGCAGTGGTCAATTGGCAATTTCATCAATTGGACACAGATTTAGGGCAAGTTGACAGTCTGTGAATATGGGTCGAGAATTCATGCAGGACTAATTAGGAGATCAGCTTTCCATAGCATTAGTTACTTTAGTCAGCAGCCTTCATGGTATCCGCTTCGGATTGCCCGGGATATCTTTCCCTCGTTAGAACCCTGTTCCTCCCAGACCCTCCTCTTCCTATCAGTAACTTTCCACTTGTCGAGGCTCTCGTAATGGAAGCACAGATTTTGCGTTTGAATGTCGCCGGACAACCGATCGAATGGTTGCATTGGCAGGATGCCGTTTCCCTGTTTGCAAGAGATATTGTAGTTTGGACCATGGGGGCCAAGGTACGCAGGGTCTGGGGAGGATATTCCCGAGTTGATGGTAGCCAGTCTTATATTGATCTGCCCAGTATCGTGGCCAGCGATGGAGAACGGCTTGCCAAACCAAGAACCAATTATGCACTCAGTAACCGCACGCTCTTTGCCCGTGACGGATATATGTGCATGTATTGTGGCAGCCATTTCCCTGAGCGCGAGCTGACCCGAGACCATATAGTGCCGAAATCGCGTGGTGGTCAGGATATTTGGGAAAATGTAGTGGCGGCTTGCAGACGGTGTAACCAGCATAAGGGCGACAGCTGTCTGGAAAATATCAATATGGAGCTGCTGGCTTTACCTTATCGTCCTAACCTGGCGGAATACATGGCATTGCTGAATGATCGCCGGATTCTGAGCGATCAGATGGAATTCTTGAGTGGGCAATTTTCCAAGAATTACAGGGCGTTCTGATGGTCGCCGGGTTTTTTAAAGCTATAGCATAAAGTAGCAGCAGCTACTGATTACAACCGCCATTATAAGATTCAGGGCAAAGCCTTCTTTAGCCATCTGTGTGACTGTGACATGACCTGTGCCATAGGCAATTGCATTGGTAGTGGTTGCCACCGGCAACATAAAGGCACAGGAAGCCGACATAGCGGCGGGAACCATAAGCATTTCTGGAGCTATATTGGTCGCTACTGCCGTTGCCGCCAGAATAGGCATTAACAGGGTAGTGGTGGCGGTATTTGATGTCATCTCGGTTAGCAGGGTTACTGTTAAACAGATGGCCAAAATCAGCAGGTATGGTGGCAGGTCAAGAGAGTTGGCCATAGTGGCTCCGACCATTTCTGCCAGACCGCTGACCTGAAAAGCCTTGGCAATGGTAATGCCTCCGGCAAAGAGCAATAGCATGCCCCAGGGGATGTCGCCAGCCCACTTCCATGTAAGAAGGTGGTCGCCTTTCTCTTTGCCAGAAGGTATCAGAAACATGGCGATAACCGACATCAGTGCCACAGTGGAATCGCCTGCCAGAGAGCCACCGATCAGGCCCGACCAGCCGCCAAAGGGCTCGGCCCTGAATATCCACAAAAATACCGTTACCAGAAAGACCGCCAGTACCCGTTTTTCTTCGATTTTCCACTCGCCCTGAGGCGGGAGCTCAACCCTGTGACCCTTTTCAACATTGCGGACCAGCCAAAGAGCCATCAGCGGCAGGCCGATTAATACCACGGGCAAACCGAGCTTCATCCAGCGCAGAAAGGAAAATTCGGCGCCTGTAGTTTGTTGGTAAATACCGGCAAGAATCACATTTGAGGGGGTGCCTACCAGAGTTGCGATACCGCCGAGGTTGCAGGCAAAAGCAACGCCGAGAACAACAGGCAGAGTCAGCCTTTCATCCTTGAGGTGTCCGAGGACGGCCAGGGCAATGGGCATCAACATCAGAGCGGTGGCTGTATTGCTGATCCACATAGAAAGCAGGGCCGACGTCAGCATAAAGGCGATAACGATACGTTTCCCACCGCGGGCGCCAACGGCATGCAGGATTCCCAGAGCCATTCGGCGATGAACGCCGGATTTTTCCAGCCCCTTGGCCATCATAAAACCGCCCATCAGTAAAATAATCGCGTGGTTTCCCAGTCCGGCGGCTGCGTCATTAA
>JBFHKI010000233.1:0-3768 GCA_041595415.1 Pseudomonadales bacterium
GCCGTGCCCGGTACACCTATAGCGCGAATAATGGATCTCGCGGCACTGGAAATCAGTGCCCAGATATACTCCAGCGACGCAAATCATCTGCGTGAACAGATGGAACTTTCGTTCGAGACCAACGGGAACAGCTACCCTGTGCGGTTGAATCATCTGGTGGAGGCGTTGAACAGCACCACCCGTAACCGGGAAGCGCGTTTGCAATTTATTGAACAAGCAGCTCTGCCCGGCTCATCGGGCAAAATCCACTGGACGGACCCACGCCCTCACTTGCCGCCTGATTACGCCGTTGAACGTAACGGCGTGCTCGGCTTTTTTATCCTCCGCAACCAACATGCCGAATTCCATGCTCTGGAGGGAGCACAGCAGGGACGCAGCAACCCGGTAAATTTACCTCTGAATACCCTGATTGTTGTCGAAGGCTTTGCCGCTCTTAGTGACGGTCAAGCTGTACAAATTGCGGACTAAATCCGGAATATGAACTGGTATCGGAGCTTTCTTGGCAACCATGTGCTGGCCAATCTGGCTTTTGTGCTGGTTTTGGCTGTGGGCTCCATCGCTTTCAGTCAGCTGCCCCGCTCCAAAGATCCTGAAATCAACTTTAACTGGATCAATATTCTTACGGTACTACCGGGTGCCTCCGCTATTGATGTGGAAAAACGCGTTACGGATCCCATCGAAGAAGCGCTGAATCGCGCGGTAGATGATATTGATTTTGTCTCCAGTACCTCCAGGGAAAACTTCTCGAATATTCTCGTGCGGTTCAATTCATTGGATGAGAGAACCTTTGACAAGCGCGTTGCAGATTTGCGTCGCGAAGTACAGAACGTATACACCGACCAACTCCCTGTGGAAGCGGACGATCCCAGAATACTGGAAATAACCAGCTCTAACGGATTTCCGTCCGCCAGCATTGTGCTTAAAGGTTTGGGCCGAGATGAAAACTTCCGACGCACTGCGCGCATCATTCGCGATGAAATTGAGCGAATCGATGGGGTAAACAGCGCCGACGCACTGGGACTATACGAACCCGAATTACAGGTGCAGTTCTATCCGGACCGTCTGGAGGGATTGGGGGTTTCTCCGGGAGATATTGCCGATACCGTTCGCGGCTATTTCAGGGATGTATCCGTGGGCGATCTGGAAACAGCTCAGGGCAAGTGGGTAATCCGTATGCAGGGTACCGACAACGACCCCAGCGTGCTGGCCGATTATCCTATTGTTACCGCCCAAGGCGTAGTCCCTCTGAGCTCGGTTGCCGATTTGGTACTGACCACTGAAGAACCCTCGACTCTGGTGCGCTACAACAGCGATCCGGCTGTGAACCTGTCTATTACCAAAACCGCCGACACCAATGTACTGGAACTACTGGACAGGCTCCAGGAGTACGTCGATAGTAAAAACACGCTATCGACCAGTACCGGTATTGAATTGATTCTGGCTGATGACCAAACGGCCAGCACCCGACAAGCCCTGAGCCTGATGCAAAATAATGCCCTGATTGGCCTGGCACTGGTACTTCTTGTCGCCTGGTTATTTCTGGGTAGCCGTATTGCCCTGTTCACCAGCATTGGCATCCCCTTTACCCTGGCGGGCACCTTCATCGTGCTCTACAGCATGGGTATGAGCCTCAATAATTCTGTTCTTCTGGGCGTGGTGATAGCCTTGGGCATGATTGTGGATGATGCAGTTGTGGTGGTTGAGGCCATTTACTACCGAATGTCGCGTGGAGCCTCCGCCATGGATGCCTCTCTGGAATCACTCAGGGAAGTCTTTGCACCGGTAACCACTTCGGTTCTCACAACCATTGCGGCGTTTTTACCCCTGATTATGCTGCCCGGTATTCTCGGTGACTTTATGCGAGTCATCCCCATTACGGTTTGTCTGGCCCTGCTGGTTAGCTTGCTCGAAGCCTATTGGATATTGCCCGTACATATCGCCAGCCTGCCGGCAAAACATAATCAACCAAGCCGAATACAGAAAAAACGCTGGCAGGTCACCCACAATATTCGCGTTTTCTACACCCGGCTATTGGTAAAAACCATGCGCCGTCCCAAACTGGCTTTTGGCGTGGTGGCTCTGATTCTTGTTTCCTCCTTCAGCATTCTGGGATTCAGCATGGCCACTGGCAAAGGTCCGATCCGTATGGACTTCTTTGCCGCTGACGCTATACGCCAGTTCTACCTCAATGTTGAAATGCCCCAGGGTTCGTCACTGGACGACACGCTTGAAGTAGTTCTGGAACTTGAACAACAAACTCTGGCCCTACTTCAAGAAAACGAAGTTCGCACTACCGTCGCCTACTCTGGTCAGATGTTCACCGAGGTTGAGCCCCTGTTTGGTGACAACCTGGGTCAGATTATGGTCAACCTCAAGCCGGCAAGTGAAGGTGGCCGCGACGTACTGGATATTGCCGATATGGTGGAAGCCGAGGTGATCGGCCCCTATCGGGGTAGAGCAAAGCTCAGTCTATTGCGCCTGGAAGATGGCCCTCCGGTAGAAAGACCCATTTCTGTAAAAATTATCGGCGACGAATTTGACGAAATTCAACAGGCGGCGAGTGCCCTGGAAGAATACCTGCAAAGCACAGGCCTGTTCAGCAACATCACTCTGGATTACAGACCTGGCAATCCGGAACTGGTACTCAAACACGACGGTGAAGCAATACAGCGTGCCGGTATTCAACCAACCACCGTTACCCGAGCGTTACAGTCCTACGTAGACGGCGAAATAGTGACCCAATTCCAGAGCAATGGCGAAGAAGTGCTGGTTCGTGTCATAGCCCGACAGGAGCAACACTCAGATATCGATCAACTACTGCGGCAGACCATTTCCCTGCCCAATGGAGGTGTTGTCGCTCTGGGAGACTTGGTACAGGCCACATATACCCAAGGCCAGCAGAATATCCGCCACTACAATTTTCGGCGGACTATCACCCTGGAATCGGACATCGATCAGGATGAAATTGATACGGTACGCGGTAACCAGATGATTCAGGAGTATTGGGCCACTATTCAGGGCAATTACCCCAGTATCAATTTGAATTTCACCGGTCAACTGGAGGACATCCAGGAATCTATCGACGCACTTGGCGGCCTATTCATCATGGGTTTGGGAATTATTTATCTGGTACTGGGCACCCAGTTCCGCAGTTACTGGCAACCTCTTATCATAATTTTTGTCACCCTGCCCCTGGCGCTAACTGGCGTGATACTGGGCCTGCTCATCACCCGAAATCCGGTTAGCCTCTATACCCTTTACGGTATTGTCGCTCTCGGCGGTATATCGGTAAATGCCGCTATTGTGCTGATCTCGGCAGCCAATGACCGGCTGGCTCAGGGAATGAGTCTGTTGCACGCCACAATTTATGCCGCACGTCGCAGGGTTATTCCTATACTTATTACTTCCATGACTACAGTTGCCGGGCTGTTCTCTCTGGCAGTTGGCTTGGCGGGCAAATCACTGATCTGGGGACCGGTGGCCATGGCGATCGTCAGCGGGCTGTCGGTTTCCACAATTCTGACGCTTTTCGTGATCCCGCTAGTGTACCGAATAACCATGGGATTAAACCGAAATAGACGGCCCGATATTCCCAGCGAATAGTTCAGGTGCCAACCTAGCCGAGGGCATCTACAAAATAGCCAAAAAATTTTTACAACCCACTTTTAAGGGTCCCCTACAAAGAATGCAACCAATGCCATAAACTCACCAGCAAGCTAGGCCAAAGGTATGGCAAATGTACAAACAGGACAGAACTCACCGGCTTCA
>JBFHKI010000234.1:0-3766 GCA_041595415.1 Pseudomonadales bacterium
GCGTAGGCAATTAGCGCTTCTTTGGCATTAACCATTTCCTTGGCCGTATTCACATCATGCTCCAAATTAGCAGAAGGAGGTCGCATGGCACTGAAAAGCAAGGAGCTGCCCAAGAGAAAAAATATCAGCACCATAGCCATCAGGGCTACACCTTGCTGCCGGGCGGGGTTACAACCATTCATTGCGTGTTTGGAGTTTGCGGAAACTCAAGCGGAATTGGTAATTCCTCGGCGCCATCTGTGGATAAAGGCGCTCCGACGGAGGGGTTTTCCACCAATGGAGTGGTAACAGTCTGTGGTGAAAGCGACAATCCGCCGGAAGGTGACTCTTGGCTTGAAACCCTTTGTTGAACCAAGGCTCGGGGCGGCTGTTCGAAGGCCTCCCAAAACTCTCCGGTAGAAATATCCACTGTCTGGCCAGGCTTTAGCACATAGTTCTCGTTCGCTGTGGCAATGCGCAGCGCAGTAATACCATCCGCCTTCACCAGAGATTGATCATTTGGCAACTCGGACTCGAGGACATACCGTCCATTCAACCAGAGAGCCCGACCGCCATCTCTGCGTGTAACAATGCCTCCAAGATGAAACAACATCCCTTCTTCATCTTCCTCGACTTCCTCGGGAATATCCGGAACCTCGTCCTGATCAATATCAAAGCCGGCCTGCGCAGATCGCTTTAGAAAATCCTGCCTCAAATAGTCGAGATATGCCCTCTCTTCCGGGTTGGTAAAAAGTGCGCCTAACCCCTGACCAAGGGACACTAAGGGAAATCCCAGCGCAGTAATAAGGGCAATCAACACCGGAATCCTCATATACTCTCCTCGCCCTCTAAACCGAGATCAAAGGTATACCAAAGCAACTCACAACGTGCCAGAAAGTGCTGTGCCAAATAAAGGTAGCTCTGAGTATTTTGGTTTACAGTCTGAATTTGGCACTCACGAGTTTGATATAACCCCTCCGTATTGAGCAAACCACCGAGAAACCGACTGAGATCCTCTTCGTGCAACAAAGAGTAATTAATTGATACGGTACTGGCTTTCAGATCGATAGGACCACCCGGTTCAGACTCAGAAGGATCGTATTGCAAAGGCACCCCAAGCTGTTCACCGATATTTAGCTCTATAGGGAATAGATCATATTGGGCACGAAGGTCGGCGACCGCCTCCAAAAACACTAATCTATCCTCAGGCTGGATGATTCGCTGGTTTGATAATTCCTGATAGCGGTCAATATATTCAACTATCGTTGCCTCCTCTTCCTCAATCATTTCAACGGCCGATCTGGCGCTATAGAGCTCGCCCTGCGCGATTATGAGGCTGCGATTAGCTTTGGAATATAACGTTTCAGTTGCCCAAAACATGGCCACCGAAATCAAGACACAAAGAATAAAAAAAACGATTTTCCACTTGATCAGAAGCAGATCTTTGTTGGCAAAAGGAGTCAACTGCCTCATTCAACAGCCTCCAGAGTCAACTCCAGGCTGTAGTCCGCCCTGAGCTCATCATCATCTACGGTAGTAGAAACCCGGGTATCCACCCTCACATCAGTAGGCAATTTAAGAGGAACTACCGAAACTCCGGGAAATGCCTCCAGTGCATTGACAAGCCTTTGTACTTGTTCCTGAGCTTCACGGTAACTTCTCGGCGAGAAAGCAACCCCTTCAAGCACCACTTTCAGGGAAGTTCTTTCGTCCAACACGGCCTGAATAAATTCAGCTCCCGGGACTACTTCCTGCGGAGGCGAGTAACCAAAAAAACCTTGATCGGCACTTTGTTCCGCCTCGTTCTCGACCATTTTCCATTCTATGCTGGAAACCTCCAGATCGGGAGACTGAGCCAAGGCCTGACTAATCAAGTTCATTGCATCCATAGGCATGTAGGACTGCTTGCGAATTGTCTCGCTGGTTTCCACCACCAAGGCCATTTCCTTGGAATCGATTGGTGTTTCCGGAAACCTCTGGCTAAGTCGTTCGTACTCGGCGCGTAAGGGAATCGATTGAGCCTCAACAGCCTCCTGTAAACTCTGTTTATCCAGAGTATCTGAAAGCGTCGGGGCATTAATCATCATGGACAGTACAACCAATACCGATGCACCCAATGTCATGCCCTGGGCTATTTTTTTCAGGTAGAAATAACGCTTAACATCCAGATTTGCGTAGATATTCTCGATACGCTTGTTTTGCAGGGCATTTGCAAGAAAAAGATACAGCCCGCTCGGCTTGGCCTCCTGCAGTTCAAGGTTATAGAGCAGGGTTTCCTCTCTGGAATCGAAGCACTCAAAAGAATTACTCGTTGAGGAATGTAGGAACGATGCCAGACTAGATTTGTCATAAGGTGTATAGACCCGGATTTCCAGACTATCCTCGTAGCTGAGTAACCTTATCCGTTCCAGATATTTGCGAATCTGCAGCGACTCTTGGTAAATATTTTCCCCCAGAGCCGACACATCCAGAGAAGCCAGTGTCGTCAGGCGACTAAAGAGAACCTTTCCCTTTTTTATATATGTTTGCCGCAGATTTAAACTATCGCCGATGCTGATCAACATCAGGTGTTCCGGCACCTTGCCTCCAACTGAGCTTAAATAGCTTTCGGTCAGGTATGCCATCGAACTGATACTTTGGATAGATCTGTTCATTGACAACAACTTGTCTACCCAGGGATTTACCAGTTCTGGTTTAGTTATCGCACTTAACATCACCTTATCGTCGCGACGACCAGACTCTTCCCGACCAGTAATCCGGGCAGATCTAAAACGGGTATTACGAAAAGAATAACTGAGCTTGCGATCCAGCAAAGCCTTACGGTCAGTGGCGGCCACATGTACGACTGTTTCATTTCTGAAACTTTCTTCTATTACATCGGCGATAATTATTAGTGGGTAATCGCTGTACTGATGCAAAGCCCTGTCAAACCGGTCTTTGCTATCCTGGAAGTCAGCATAGACTTCAATAAGCGAAAGTACTTTCGCCTCCCAGAGCAATAACTGAACTTCAAAGTCCTTTATTATCAGAACAAGTGCTTTGGATTGACGAATTAGGCTGATCATTATTTATCGCGCTCTACAACTGCATACCTGATAGGGAACCATACACAGGCCCCAATACAGATAACATTACCCAACCCAGCAATAAGCCCAATATAATCGTCATTGTTGGTTGGATTAATGACTGAATTTTGTCGATAGAATCTTTGATATCCCGTTCGTAAAAATAGCTGACATTTAGCAACGCCTTGTCCAATTGCCCTGTAGTCTCGCCAATTTTCAACATTCGCAAAACCAGTGGGGGGAACATACCTGTACCAGCGAGGCTTTTTGAGATGGGCTCACCTTGTTCGATATCCTGCCTCGCCTGTGACAAAGCACTCCGAATCACCTGGTTATCCACAATCCCTTCGGCAATCTCCAAACTACGCAAAACCGGTATGCCCGCAGCGTAAAGCATGGAAAAAAAATTTGCGAAGCGCGACAGGGTAATCTTCTTTAACACTGGGCCTATCTGCCACAGATTCAGCTTTATGGCATCGGCCTGATATCGAGCCTTCTCATTGGTAGCTAACAAAACTCTTATTAACAGAAACAAGAGTGGCGGAGCCAACAGCCAAAGGTACCAATATCGAATCATCATATCTGAAGTAAATATCAAGGCCTTGGTATGGAGGGGCAGCTCCTCCCCCATATTGACAATAAAGTCCACCAATTGTGGAACCAGATAAACCATAAGGAAGATGGAGACCGCAATAACTACTGAACCGACAAATAGCGGTGAC
>JBFHKI010000235.1:0-3751 GCA_041595415.1 Pseudomonadales bacterium
ACCGCATCGGCGATGCCAACCAAATGACGGTGGGATTCACCAGCCGACTTATCGACCCTTTGCACGGGAATCAGGTGGCCCGTCTCAGCATAGGTCAGGCATTCTATCTGGAAGACCGAAAAGTCTATGCCAACGAACTGATTCAATTGGGACTTGATAGTCCTGAAAACTACGCCCAAAACGATCCCCTCTACCTTCTGGCAGCAGAAGCCGAGAAAGCTCTGGAGGAACTCACCCGAAACCAATCCAACCTGATCGCCGAAACCGAACTCAGAATAAGCGATGAATGGATTATGACCGCTGACAGTCATCTCAATACTTCAACCAATAATATCGAACGCGGCCATTTGAATTTTTCGTATTTGGCCGACAGCCATCTAAGCGCCTTTAACATCGGCTATCGTTTTGTCTCTGATACAACGGACTTTATCGATATCAATAACGACAACCTGATCCAATTGAGTGAACTCTTTACAGGCAATACCAGTCAATATGATCTGTCGGTAATGCATGCGATTAATCCCAGCTGGGTTTTACTAGCCCGCTGGCAACAGGATGCGGCTCTGGATCGGTCAATAGAAAAACTGATTGGAGCACGCTATGACAGCTGTTGCTGGAGTGTCGGCATTTTTTGGCGAAATTGGCTGAAACGGGACGACGATGTACTGGTACCACAAATCGATTTGCAACAAGACAATGGTATATTTATCAGCTTTGAGCTGAAAGGCTTGGCCGGTGTTGGCCAAGGCATAGAGAATTTGCTGGAAAACGGCATACCTGGCTACAACAGAGAGACCTTTTAATGTCCATTTTAAATCAGCGCCTGGGCGCATTGGCCCTTTTATTTTTAGTCGCGCTATCACCTGGCATACAAAGCCAGGAACTCGACCGGATCGTCGCTATCGTTGACGATGGTGTGGTGATGAAATCACAGGTCGACGAACGGATGGCAGCCATACGCCAACGATTTGCCCAAGACCCCAGCCAGCTTCCGCCAAACGATATACTACGTGAACAAATTATCGATCGGCTAATCATTGAAGAAGTGCAATTACAACTGGCAAGACGCTCAGGTATCCGTCCTTCAGATGCACAGATTGACCAAGCCTTTAGCGAACTGGCGGCGTCCAACGGTATGGACCCCCAGTCTTTTCTGAATGAGTTGTCACAATACGGCGACAACAGCGTGAACAAAATTGTGCGCGATCTGCAAACCGAGATAACTATTCAGCAACTGCAGCAAATTCAGGTACCAAGACGTATTCAGATCACCGATGCAGAGGTCGACCTTTTCCTAGAATCGGCCGAAGGCCGCATGTGGTCTGCACCCGAATTATATTTACGCCATATTTTTCTGGCACTACCCAGTACCGCAGGTCCGGCTGAGGTCGCACTCACAGAAGAAACCGCCGCTATCATCATCCGTGAAGTTGAATCGGAAGGCAGTTTTGCCAACTTGGCCACCCAGTACTCCTCAGGCCCTTCCGCCCTTGATGGCGGGCTAATCGGCTGGCGGCGCGCGATAGAATTTGCGCCTGAAATCGGCGCAGAACTGGAAGACGTAACTGCCGGGGATCTGGTTGGCCCCATTCGGGGCGCAGGTGGCTTCCATCTGTTTTTGGTGGAAGATATACGCGGTGGCGATGTAGCCACCATGGTTCAACAAACCAAGACACGTCACATACTGATTCGACCTAACGAAATTCGGACAGATGCTGAAGCAAAAGAGCTGATTGAGCTTATCGAACAGCGCCTGAAAGAGGGTGAGTCTTTTGAAGAACTGGCGCGTACCTATTCAGATGACGTAGCCAATGCCTTGGACGGTGGAGATCTGGGTTGGGTCTTACCCGGCACCATGGTGCCGGAGTTCGAGCAGGCCACCAATAATACCGCTATCGGCGAAATCAGCACGCCGGTTCGCACCAGTTTTGGCTGGCATATACTCAAGGTAGAGGGGCGCCGGGATGTAGATATGAGTGATGAAATGTTGCGCCAACAAGCGACAAACGTTTTAGGCAACCAGCGTTTTGAAGAAGAGCTGGATCTCTGGATTCGAGAGATTCGCAGCGAGGCTTTTATCCAGATACTCGAAGACTAGCTTAGGAGATTCTCCTGTATGCGAATCCTTGTCACGCTGGGAGAGCCCGCTGGTATAGGTCCGGATGTATTGCTCAAAGCTGTACAAGAAGCTTGGCCGAGCCAGCTGGTTACCATTGCCGACTCTCGCTTTCTCGCCCAGCGTGCCACCCAGCTGGGCCTCTCCGTAGAGTTGGCCCCATTTGACGCCTCAAAGCCGGCCGGGGAACACCAACCTGGGCGCCTTGAGGTTATCGAACTACCGCTACCCTGCCCCGTTACTGCCGGACAGCTCGAGATCGGCAATGCCGTCTGGGTAACAGAGAGCCTGAAAATTGCCGCTCAGGCCTGTCTCAACGGCGACTTTGCCGCCTTGGCAACTGCACCGGTTCACAAAGGCATAATCAACGATAGCGGTTTGGCTTTTTCAGGCCATACCGAATTTTTTGCCGACCAGTCTGGTGTTTCAAAAGTGGTCATGATGCTTGCCAGTCCGTCGTTGAGAGTCGCTCTGGCAACAACTCACCTTCCGCTGCGCGAGGTAGCGGACAGCATAACCAAAGACCTGTTGCGGGAAGTTTTAACCATTCTGATAAAGGAATTACAAAACAAATTTGCGATTCCCCAACCCCGCATACTGGTGGCTGGATTAAACCCTCACGCTGGTGAAATGGGCCATTTGGGTAGAGAAGAAATCGAGACTATCCAACCTGTTATGGCCGAGTTTGCCCACTCCGAGGCAAAACTTGTTGGCCCCTTACCGGCAGACACTCTGTTTACCGCCGACTATCTGGCCACGGCCGATGCCGTTTTGGCCATGTACCATGATCAGGGACTACCGGTTCTTAAAAGCCAAGGCTTTGGTGAGGCGGTAAATATCACACTGGGATTGCCCTTTATTCGCACATCGGTAGATCACGGTACTGCACTGGATTTGGCCGGTACGGGCAAAGCCAAACATTCCAGTATGCTCGCCGCCATTCGGCAAGCATTTCAATTGGCGCAAAACAAGAATGACTAAACCTGCCGACTATTCCCACCGTGCCCGCAAACGGTTTGGACAAAACTTCTTGCAGGACCAGGGAGTAATCCGTGCCATAGCCAACTCAATAGCACCTCAACCCCCGGAACACTTGGTAGAAATCGGGCCTGGCTTGGGCGCCCTCACCGCCGAGCTGATCGGTCAGTGCAAAAAACTGACGCTGGTAGAACTGGATCGGGATCTGCTTCCCATATTGCAACAACGATTTGCCGACCAGCCAAACTGGGAGATTATCTCGGCCGACGCTCTGAAACTGGATTTCGGAGCCCTCGCCGGAACAGGGAAGATCCGTATCGTCGGCAATCTGCCCTACAACATATCCACCCCGCTTATATTCCACCTTCTGGAACACGCCGAGTCCGTGAAAGACATGCATTTTATGCTTCAGAAGGAGGTGGTTTTACGCCTTACCGCCAAGCCCGGAACCGGAGCTTGGGGACGACTGGCCATTATGGTTCAGTATTATTGCGACACCCAATACCTACTCGATGTGCCTCCCACCGCATTTGATCCGGTTCCCAAGGTGGATTCTGCTGTGGTGCGATTAACGCCCAGACAACCTCTGCATAAAGCCCACAACATTGACAATCTTGAACTGGTGGTAAAAACCGCCTTTGCCCAACGTCGCAAAAC
>JBFHKI010000236.1:0-3747 GCA_041595415.1 Pseudomonadales bacterium
AGGTGCACTTTGAACAATTTCACCGTTTAGGCGAGTCTCGATACTGTGTTTATATGGATCGCCAAACTCGTCTGCCGTAACAATAAGTGGCCCGAAGGCTCCCGATGCCTGAAAGTTTTTGCCCAACCCGAACTGTGACGAATGGTTTTGATATTCCCGGATCGAACCATCGTTAAAAATCGAATAGCCAAATACATGCTCCAAAGCTTGGTGAGGGCTTATATATCGGCCGCCCTTTCCAATTATTGCAACCAACTCCCCTTCCCAATCAAAACTCTGACTGAGATTGGGGACCCATAGAGACTGTAAATGGGCGACATGGTTTCTCGGCAGACGCCAAAAAACAGTTGGATAATCAGTTTTTGCCAGAGCAAGCTCATCGGCATGGTCTGAATAATTTAAACCTATGCAAAAGATAGACTTGGGCTCGATTGGCTCGAGAATATCCAGCTTATCAAGCTGGTGTATATCCAAGCTGGAAGCGGCAGATACAATCGCTTGGCAACCAGGGTCACCAGACTGGATAAGATCCATAAGGTTCTGGGGTAAATCTGTACGCGCGGGATTTACCGAAAGCAGGGTTTGGCCATCCTTTTGCAGCCAGCCCAGACGCTGTTGCCCCGAATAGTTAAAAGTTAATAGTTTCAATGCCCCCCCAAATACAGGCTGATTAAATTAGAGCGTTCCGATATCTCTACCGGTAAAAATCTGTTTATTGCCGACAAAGCAAATAACAGATCAGGAATCTTTGTCTTTTGTTTTCATAGCTCTGGACATTACTTCCTGAGTCATTCGACTAAACTCTTCCATACTCTGCCCGCCAACAGGAAAAAAACGTTTGAACAGATAGTCCGGCTGACTCATTTCGTCCAGTGACTCCAGCATCTTTTCTTCGAGTCGCTTCATGACACTTTCCTGCATGGGTTTCATATCAGGAAAACCGAGCACGGTGCGAGCCTCTTCAGGGGTCAGGTCTATATCAATACTGATCTTCAAAACGAATCTCCCAATCTATTTCGGGCCGAAGCATAGCCGAGTTAATTGACAGAAAACAGGGTCAGCATATGCCTCTTTATATTAATCTGGACAAATGATAGAAAACCTCAAGAGCGAGAGCCAATGATGCGATTAATACTACTTTCATTCATTTTGGTGGCCTGTAGCTCAACCCAACCCAATCCCTCTGTGTCTGCCCCAGCCGATTTTGAAAGTTCTATCCAGCAGAACAGCTTTTTGCCACAAGCTGACTACGAAAGTCCTTCACTACTCAAACTTGATCAGGTGTTGGATCCCACCCTGTTCGAATCGGATATTTACCGAATAGACGAGGTTGTGGTGAATAACGGTTATATGAATCTTTATCGAATTCGCAGCGATTACGGTTTATACGAAGTAGTGAGCACCGAGCATTTGAAAATACGATTACATGAAATTGCCGTCTTAAACGCCCTTGATAAGTTGAGCCTGTCCCAACTGTTACTCGACAAAAGCAAAGATCTTGGAGTACGAACAATTATGGTTCCCCTGGACAATCTCAAATACTCAACCGCGTTAATTGTTCATCCGGATAAACTCTACACTACCCTTAAGCAACTACCCGGTGGAGTCACACGAATATTCGCTTTTGCCGAGCGAAGCCTTAGTGGAGCTTTCAATGGGGTGGAATCTGACCAGGAAAAAACCCCATCAGTAGATCATCAGCCAGAATCGGCCTCAAGTCTGGCAGGGGAAGTTGTCGGCTTGAGTAGAAAATATCTGGATGACAGGCTGGGGAGGTCAAAAAACATGCAGGACTGGTTGCACTACTATGAAATCGATCCTTTCACCTCTAACCAGCTAGTTCTGTCGAGAATTCGCGCACTTGCCAATATCGAATCAGCAATCGATCTGGGCTTCAGTTTCCTGCCGTCCTTACCAGCAGTAGCAAGCTTGAGTATTTCCAGAGAGATCAACTCCTACTACGCAAAAGTAGAAGACATAGCGCTCTATGCACCGGCAAATCAACGCAAATCGAGCAAAATAGAAGTATTGCGCAGCTTCGGGCAAGAGGAGGAAGAAATAGATAACTTTTTCACAACGCCTCAGCTAACGCCAACTTCACAAAATATTATTATTGATACCTTACAAAGTCTGACAGAGGTGTCCAATCGGGATGCACTGCTGGATGCAGCTGTAAAAATCCATTCAGAAGCTGGCCGGCTGTTTTTCACCAGACTTGCACTTAACCTGCAGTCTTATCACCAAAAAGAAACTCCCCTGATATCTTTGATCGACGGCACCAGCTTCCCCGCTGCGGTATCCAACAAAGATGAGCTGGTTATTTTTCTGCCGGTAGACTATTTGATATGGGGTGAACATTTCGACAACGAACTACAGACTCTGCAAAACAGAGCAGCAGAACGATTCACACTGCGCTCTGTGCGATTATTGGTTTCCGGTGAGGTATCCGAACAATTAGCCAGCAAAATGCGCGAGAAAGGCGTACAGGTTGAAGTACGACGAGAGTTTCTCTAACAATACTTGGAGGCCATAGTTTGTGGGCGAATTGGAGATTCGCGCTTGCGATTCCAGCGTATCAAACAAAAAACCCGGCTAAAGCCGGGTGTTCTTGATTATGGCGGTGAGGGAGGGATTCGAACCCTCGATAGGGATAAACCTATACACACTTTCCAGGCGTGCTCTTTCAGCCTCTCAGACACCTCACCTAATTTAGTGGCACAAAAGTCTTCTCAAAAAGCCTTTCAGCAGGCTTAATAATTATTGCTCTGCTATATTGACCTGTAGATCATCGCAGCCTTAAACGGTCTGCACTTTTGTGGGTGGCGAACTCTACACAAAGCATCGCATATTGACAATGGAATAGGCCCAGAATGAAGAAGAATTCCAGTTCTCCGCTAAAACTGCCAATCCTTTTCCATTGGGGCAGCCGCCTCATACTGTGGATTTTTTATACAACCTACCCTCTGATTTGCGGTTACCCCTACACATGGCAACCCAAGTTCAACGTTGCCCTGTCTGCTTATGCGTTTTTTGTCTTGCTGTTGAGCTTTAGTAGCTGGTATCAGAAACCAGTGCTCCTCCAACTTGTCTTGTTGATCGACGCGGGTATTTTGGGTTTTCTTTCCACCTACAGTGGACTGGGCATAAGTAGCGTCGCCTTTCTGGTGACTATTCTTATGCTTTGGTTGATAAGCCCCGGGGTAAGCTCTGTGTTTTATCTGCTGACCCTTTTTCTGGGTGGCGCCACCCTGGCTTTTTTCTACGTTCAGGAGATCGATTTCGGTGCATGGGGAGGTCCTCAACAGATGGCAGTCAGTTTGGCTGCACTTGTTGCAATTGCCGGCTTGATCGCAATGCAAGAAGAACTGGTATTAACCCGAGAAAAACTGGCTTCTATCCAAAAAACCCAGGCCGGCCTGAAGCTGCGAAATTATGAAATTGCCAAGTACCTTCCCGCACCCTTGCGGGAACGTATCTCTCGCAGCAAACAGGTACAAGCAAGCACTTCCAGAAAAAAACTGACAGTATTTTTCTCCGATCTTGTTGGTTTTAGCCAGATGTCGGAAGAAATGGAGCCCAATGATCTTTCACGTATTCTGGATTCCTATCTATCGGAAATGGCGGATATTGCAGACCACTATGGAGCCACGGTAGACAAGTTTATCGGCGACGGAATTATGATTTTCTTTGGTGACCCCCGAACCAAGGGCACAAAGGAGGATGCCGAACTTTGCGTTGCGATGGCCC
>JBFHKI010000237.1:0-3727 GCA_041595415.1 Pseudomonadales bacterium
ACACTTGAGGCAATTGACCGCTGGCCTCACCTGCTTTGACCAAGTTGACAAAAAGCGTATCAAATACCTTGGGATATTCCTCCATGGCCTCAGATACGGTTTTACCACCTTCAATTCTTTCGATCAGGTTTGCAACAATTTCCTTGAATCGCGGATGCTCTAAACTATCTCGTAAATCTGTGAGACCATCCAGTAGTGGCACACCTGCCCGAGTCAATTGCCCCATATGCACACAAAACAAAATCAGCTCGCGTTTTTCAATTTTCTGCTGACCAATTATGGTTCTCCGCTCTACTGTAGTACTGGCTCGAATCAGCTCAAGTTTTAAATTGCGAAGACGCTTTTCCAGATCGGCATCATTTACCGCATCCAGAGTGCCCAGTCTTATTTTTCCGTCGCGATCTACCGCTTTATATTTGTACAACGCCAAATCAATCCACCAGACGATCTGTCAAATCCACAACGCGTGAGATTTCATCCATAGTGGTTGTACCATCCAAAACCCGCCGGCATGCATCAACAGCTATTGGACTAAAACCGTGTGACTTGGCCAATGCCAGGATTTCTCTGGTCGTTGCGCGACTGGCAATAAGGTCGTCCATTTCACTGGTGACCTTAAGAATCTCGATTACAGACCTGCGCCCCTTATATCCCTGATGGTCACAGGCTTTACAGCCGACAGCCTTATATATTTTCAAACTGTCCTTGTAGTGAGAGACGCCCAGCAATTTTTTCTCAACCGAGGATGCCTCAATTGGGGTTTTACATTCGTTACAAAGCTGCCTGATCAGACGCTGAGATACAACACCGATAAGGTTCCCGGCAATTAAATCAGGAACAATGCCAATATCCAGCAAGCGGGGAATCGCTCCTATCGCAGAGTTGGTATGTAGCGTAGAAAAGACCTGATGACCAGTCATTGCGGCGCGGAATGCCATTTCAGCGGTAACCGAATCCCGGATCTCACCGACCAGAATGATATCTGGATCCTGGCGCATCATGGAACGAATACCCTCGCCAAAACCCATTTTTACCGCCTCATTTACCGAAGACTGACGAATCATACTCATGGGGTATTCAACCGGGTCCTCCATGGTCATGATATTTACACCCTCGGTATTCATATGATTTAACACCGAATAAAGGGTTGTTGTTTTACCGCTACCCGTTGGGCCAGTAACCAATATGATTCCTTCAGGTCGCGCCAATAACAGTTGCAATAGGTTCAGGTTGTCGTCTGTCAGACCCAGTTTTTCCATGGGCACAATGCCCTTTTTGCGGTCCAGTATCCTGAGAACCACATTCTCACCAAAGGTAGTTGGTTGCGAAGCTACTCGAAAATCAATTTGGCGGCCTACCAACGACATGGAAATACGTCCATCCTGCGGGATACGGGATTCGGCGATGTCCATTCCGCTTATGACTTTAAGGCGGACCACCATCGCCGGCCAGTAGCTAATATGCAAACTGCGGACTTGACGTAACACACCATCTATCCTGTAGCGAATCCGCAAAAAGGCTTCTTCCGGCTCAAAGTGAATATCGGAAGCACTGCGCTGAACCGCATCCGCTAACAAGGCATTAATCAAACGCACCATCGGATGACTGTATCCCTTATCAGAATCCTGAAAGCTGTCAAAATCTATCTCGCCAGTTTCAATCTCATGCAAAATGCCGTCGATAGACAAATCGAAACCGTAAAACTGTTCGATGATACGAATGATGGCCTCTTCGCTGGCCAGGATGGGCGTAATTCTCAGGCTGGAATCATTTTGCGCGCGGATCTGGTCAAGGGCGACGATGTTGTAGGTGTCTGCCATGGCCAGTGTCAGGTGATTTTGCTCCTTATCGTAGGACAAAGGCAAAACTGTATGACGTCGAGCCAAAGCCTGATCAACGATTTTTATTGACTCCGCGTCCAGTACAGCACCGGAAAGATCGATACTTTGTTGTCCGGTATGAAGAGTCAGAGCGTCTCGGACAATGGAGTCCGTAACAAACCCCAGATCAATAAGTATAGCGCCGAGAAGTTTGCTGGAATTTTTTTGCTCACGCAGAGCGATACTCAGTTGGTCATGAGTGATGGCACCCCCTTCAAGGAGTACTTCACCAATTCGTTTTTTGGGAGTAAGACCCGTTTCTAAAAATTGATTCATCAGAGATTCCTAGCCAAATGCTCTAACCGGCTGCGCACCAGCGCCCTGTCAAAACTGGGCGCGATCTGCTCGGAGAACTCCAGTGCTTCAAGATAGTAACGATAGGCTTCGGAAGGTTTGCTTAACTGTTCCATGGCAACCGCTAAATTATAGGGATAATCCGGGCTGACAGTGCTCGTCAATTTTGCACTGGCCAAGGCGCGTGAATAGGCCTCTTCGGCTTCGTTCCACCGATTCTGAGCTGCCAGAAGATTACCTAATGCATAAGACAGAGGAGCAACATTGGGATACATGATTACCAGAGATCTCAGCTCAGACTCCTGGCTCAAGCCGCCTCCTGTCGCCCCCAGATTGAGCAGACCGGCCTGAGCTAGCGTATTGCTGGAGTCCAGCTCCAACAAACGCAGGTAATGTTGACGAGCTGCTTCATAATTTCCTTCGGCTGTGTCTAACCTGGCGAGGGCCAGAAGTGCTTCACTATTATTTGGATCGGCACTGACCAACCATTGATATTGTTCTCGGGCATGGAAGGCGTAACCGGCCCGGGCAGCCGCCTCGGCTTCGGATTGAAGAAGGCTTAATTCGGAAGAGCGCGTCGAAGGTTTAATGCTGAAGACTTTCCCCGGTTGAGACTGCGAAACCGATAACCCATAGGAAGAATCTTCGGAACTGACCTGAGAACTTGCAGCGGAATCCGAATCGTCAGGAGAACTTGATGATTCCAGAATGTCCTCCGCAACAGCATTACTCATTTGCACCAAGTCTGGCTCAAGCGACAAGCTTTCAGTTTCGCTGGTACCTTCCACAGCACCTTCCGCTGCAACTGTTGACTCAACCAGTTCAACTTCAAGAGGATCCGGCCCCCCGAGAAAACCACGGTCAGTAACCGGAACAACTGCAGGCTGAGTGTTTATATCCCAGAGCCAGAATACTCCGACACCAAAAATAAAAAATAAAACCAGTGCAACAAAACCGAGACGGCGGTAATTTTGTGGGCTGGATATTCGTTTTGCACGAGACCTCAAGACAGAGGCTTCAGCAGGACCCAACTCTTGCTCTGGCGGACTTACCTGCTCCGGGGCAGGAGAGACTTCAGGCTCTGGCTGTGCTGACGGAACAATATCTAACGCCTCTGTATCCGAAGAATCCAATGACTCTAAAGACAGTTTTTGCCTCTGCGCCTGCATAACAACGGATAGCGATTCCGGATCAACATCTGGTACCTGAACAGGTTCAGGAGAGGGTTCAGAAGTTGGATTGAGGGGACTTAATTCCAGATCTGGCTGAGCTTCCGGACTGGATGGTGTTTCTGTCCCCGGGCTTTCGGCCATCTCAATTTCAGGAGCTTCAAACACCAAGTCCTGCTTTACTTCCGCTTGGCCCGGCTCCTTCCTGCCAATCGCCGCATCAAAATCGGCGAGCAGGTCACCGGGCTCTGATTTGGATTTGAGTGAGTCTTGCCCAGAGGTATACACATCGGCCAGCGATTGCGAATCGGCTTCAACCTCTGTGCTCTCACGACGGGAGTCAGCTCTGGCAGAATTTTCGGTATCCCTGCGCTTTGCCTCTTC
>JBFHKI010000238.1:0-3725 GCA_041595415.1 Pseudomonadales bacterium
CCGGCCGCGCACAGCTTCTACGAAACCTGTCGCAGCAAGCTCCGTTGGGCGCAAGATTAATTGACTGAAGCGGCTTGGCAAAGGGTCATAACCCTACCCGGACGAAGTGATTTCTCCAGCCTCAATCAATGGCTGGAGGAGAACAGGGTACAGCACAGATTTACCCTTGAAGGTGATAGCCAAATCCTTTGGGTATTGGACCCATCGATGGTTGAACCTGCCCGAATGGCGGCAAGAGAATGGCTGAAAACGGGACATGGCGTGGATGGGACTATTGGTGTTGCCCGTCACCTGAAACCCAGCATCCAGTTGAACCAACCCTTTGCACCTGTCACTTTGCTCTGTTTGTTCTTCAGCTTCCTCGGTTTTGCTCTGGTGGGTGTCGGTCCCGATTACGCCTCATTGTTTTTTTTCTATGATCAGGTACCTCCCTTCACTGATATCAGCGATGCTTGGTACAACCTGCGACAGGGTGAGTACTGGCGGATAATAACCCCCATATTTCTGCACTTTGGCGCCGTCCACATAATCTTCAACGCCCTCTGGTTGTGGTTTCTGGGAAGCCGTGTCGAAGCGGTATACGGCTCAAGTACCATTGCCTGGCTGATACTGGTCACTGGCATCGTTAGTAACAGCGCCCAGGCCTGGGTAAGTTTTCCCATTGGATTTGGCGGCATGTCCGGGGTGGTGTATGGGCTTTTTGCCTATGTATGGCTTGTGGGCCGTGTGACCAAAGAACCCGCTTTCAGGCTGCCGCCTGCGCTTTTTCCTATTATGGTGATCTTTATGCTGATCAGCTGGTTAGGCGTTTTTGACTGGCTGGCAGGTGGCGAAGTAGCTGACACTGCTCATACCGTCGGTTTTGTCACTGGCCTGATGTGTGCATTGATCAGCCTGATAGTTCTTAAACCCAAAAACACTCTCAGCACACCAGATGAGCATTGATAAAATTATCGAAAATGTAACGCCGGAAATATACCAGCGTATGCAAGATGCCGTAGCGACTGGCAAATGGCCCAACGGCGTAACCTTGAATGAAGAACAAAGGGCCAATTGCCTGCAAATTATTATCGCCTACGACGCTCTGCATAAGGATGCTGAAGAACGTGTCGGTTATCTGCCTCAAAAACCTGAAGGTTCACCGCGTCGCCGAAACCAGAACAGCGAAAGCCAGCCCCTTCGTGTGATAGATGAATGAGTCTGGCTTGATTTTGCCCACAACAGCCCAACCCTGATAAAGGTCCGTCATTCAATTAATTGTATTTATAAAGAGAACTGCTTCATGTCAAAAACGGTTGATAACTCACCGACCATCTACCTCAGCGAATACCGCAAACCTGATTTTCTGATTGACCATACTCAACTGGTATTCAGACTTGGAGAGCAGGGCACCGAAGTAGAGTCTATGCTCAAAATACGCAGAAATCCCGAGGGGGTCGCGGGAGCACCACTGGTATTGAATGCTGAAAAAATGGAGATTACCAAGCTGGCTATAGACGGTGGAAAGCTGGCCGAATCAGCCTGGAATCACAGCAAAAACGAATTGAGGATTGATTCCGTTCCCGACAGTTTTGAACTGTCGTGCAACAATTTGATTCACCCGGAAACCAATACCAGCCTCAATGGCCTGTATAAATCGCGCACCATGTATTGCAGCCAGTGCGAGGCGCATGGTTTCCGGCGCATCACTCCCTATCTTGACCGGCCCGATGTACTGAGCAAATTTCAGGTAAAGATTATTGCTGACAAAAACAAGTTTCCTGTGCTCCTGTCCAACGGCAATCCGATAGATAGCGGCGACCTTGAAAACGGGCTGCATTTTGTCGAATGGCAGGATCCTTTTCTCAAGCCGGCCTACCTTTTTGCCCTGGTTGCCGGTGATTTGGAGATGGTCGAAGATTCTTTTACCACCATGTCTAACCGGGATATCCGCTTGCAGATATTTGTAGAAAGCAAGGATCTGGACAAAGTGGATCACGCTATGAACTCCCTGAAACAAGCCATGAAATGGGATGAGGAGACCTATGGTCGTGAATACGATCTGGATATCTTCATGATTGTGGCCGTAGACGATTTCAATATGGGCGCCATGGAAAACAAGGGGTTGAACATCTTCAACACTTCAGCCGTACTGGCTAACCCCAAAATCACTACCGATACACGATTTCAGTGGATACAGGCTGTGGTCGGACATGAATATTTCCACAACTGGTCTGGCAACCGGGTGACCTGTCGGGACTGGTTTCAACTTAGTCTTAAGGAAGGATTTACCGTCTTTCGTGATAGCCATTTCTCGGCCGACCTGAACTCCCCGGCAGTAAAACGCATCGAAGATGTTAGGGCGCTTAAAGCCTACCAGTTTGCTGAAGACGCCGGCCCACTGGCACACCCGGTACAACCCCAGTCCTATCAGGAAATAAACAATTTCTATACCTTGACCGTTTACGAAAAGGGGGCCGAGGTTGTGCGAATGCAAGCAAACCTGCTGGGGCCGGAAAAATTCCGTCAGGCTACGGATCTCTACTTTGAACGCTTTGACGGTCAAGCCGTCACCATCGAGGACTTTGTCAGCTGCATAAGTGAAGTATCCGGTCTGGATATGAGTCAGTTTATGAACTGGTACCGCCAAGCTGGCACACCAGTAGTAGAGGTAACAGACCAGTACAACGCCGAAACCCGCGAATACCGGTTAATCATGAGCCAAAGCTGTCCACCAACGCCGGAAAGCAAGAACAAACAGCCCTTTGTTATCCCGATAAAAATGGGGCTTTTGGTCAAGGATCAAAATGGTGATTCCTCTGAACTGGAATTACATCTCAAAGGTGACGACAAGATCGAGTTGGAAAAAGTCCTGAACTTTAACCAACAGAATCAGGAATTTGTTTTTACCGATGTGCCTGAACAACCCACACCATCCTTGTTGCGTGGTTTTTCGGCACCAGTAAAACTTAAATTCAATTACAGTAAAGAGCAATTGCTGCAACTTATGCATTCTGACAGCGACGGTTTCAACCGTTGGGATGCCAGTCAGAAACTGGCTGAACAGGTAATAGCGGATGTGCAGACATCAGAAGAAAAAGAGATTGCCCGCCAAACCGATCCTCTTATCCAAGGCTATCAGGAACTGCTGAATCAATCCGATCTGGACCCGGCTGTGGCCGCTATGATGATATCCCTACCATCCATGGAAGCCCTCAGCGACAGTGCAGAAGGCGAGTTGGACCTGGATAGCCTCTACCGGGCACGCCAACAAGTGCGTCTGGAAGTGGCCACCCAGCTTCAGGGATTATTCGAGCGTATTTACCGCAACAACGAGTCTGACGAAGCCTATGCGCCCAGTGCTGACCAAATCGGCCAAAGGGCTTTGAAAAACACAGCCTTGAGTTACTGGGTCGCATCAAACAACGCCGACGCTCTGGAAGCCTGTCAGAAGCAATTTGACCATGCCGATAATATGACCGATAGCTCTGCAGCACTTTCCACTCTGGTGAATAGCCCAGATAATGCGGCGGCTTCTCTGGCTCAATCCGCTCTCGAACGCTTTTATCAACGCTGGCTGGGCGAACCTTTGGCCATCAACCAGTGGCTGGCTATTCAGGCTTCAGCAGCCACTCCAGGAAACCTGAAAAGAGTGCAGGCACTTCTGGAACATCCGGCATTTGATATTACCAATCCCAACAAAGTGCGCTCCCTGATTGGAGCCTTCTGCACCCTGAATCCGGAAA
>JBFHKI010000239.1:0-3707 GCA_041595415.1 Pseudomonadales bacterium
GAGCTTAGCAGCGCCAGGACATTGGCTTTGGCATCTGCTTCGGTCACTTCCTGGGCAGTGCCGGCAGCGCTTGCAAGGATCAGGCAAAGAGCGGTAAGACTTTTTATCAGTTTCATGGCAATAACCACTTTTGTGGGTTCAAAAAATTTAATAGCTGAATTGTAGCCACTTGAAAGCCTCATGTGGGGGAATTCGGGTATTAAGCTTGCGTCATTTGCGTAAAGAAAGGTGAAAACCCGCGCTGGTTCACAGCTTGATTGCGGCTCAACCCCGCGGATGATGCTGGGCGTGCAGGGATTTCATGCGTTCGCGGGCAATATGGGTGTAGATCTGGGTAGTCGACAAATCCGAGTGCCCCAACAGAAGTTGCACCACCCGTAAATCGGCGCCGTGATTGAGCAAATGGGTGGCAAAGGCGTGGCGCAACAAATGCGGTGAAACACTGTACTGGATACCGGCGCGACGCGCGTAAATACCGATTCGGTGCCAAAAAGCCTGCCGGGTCATCATCTTGCCCCGGCGACTGGGAAACAGAACATCACTGGCGCCGGGCGGTAACAGAAGTGGTCTGGAGTGCTGCAAATACTGCTCAAGCCACTGCAGTGCCGTTTCGCCGACGGGCACCAGACGCTCTTTGCTGCCCTTGCCAAAGGTGCGCACCACTCCCTGTCGCTGGTTAATCTGGCTCATGGTCAGGCTGATCAGTTCGGAAACCCGCAAACCTGTGGCGTAGAGCAGTTCCAGCATGGCTTTGTCGCGCAACTCTAAAGGGATGTCGGTGTCCGGCTCGTCAAGCAGTAACTCGACGTCACTTTCCGCCATGCTTTTTGGCAGCGGCCTGCCCAGCTTCATGCTGTCGATCAGCTCGGTCGGGTTCAGTTTGATACGTCTCTCGCGCAGAAGCCAGGCGTAAAAGCCACGAAAGCAGGACAGATGTCGCGCGGTGGAGCGCGGTGAATGTTGCAGGTTATAGCGATAACCCAGATAACCTTGCAGCTCCGCTGAAGTGGCCGACTGTAAATCAAACCCCTGCTCGTCCAGCCAGGCGGCCAGAGCCGTTAAATCACGTCGGTAGGCGCTTATGCTGTGCGGACTCAAACCCTTCTCTGCCCAGAGATGATCCAGGTACTCTTCGATAAGGGGATGCAGTTCGGCGCTCATGGGCAAATCATGCCAGAAAATTTCCGGTGTCGACAAAAAGCCGTTTGATTCATAAATTCCGGGCACAAAAAAGGCGTCCGAAGACGCCCTTTTATCAAAAAGCCAAACTTAGTTGAGCTTCTCTTTAATACGTGCCGCTTTACCGGACAGTTCACGCAAGTAGTAGAGTTTGGCTTGGCGCACGTCACCGCGACGCTTGACCTGAATGCTGTCGATCAACTTGCTGTAAGTCTGGAAAGTACGCTCAACGCCGACACCGTGAGATATTTTGCGAACGGTGAAGGATGAACCCAGACCGCGTTTTTTAACGCTGAGGACAACACCTTCGTAGGCTTGCAAACGCTCACGTGAGCCTTCTTTTACCTTAACCTGAACAACAATAGTGTCGCCGGGTGCGAATTCGGGGAAATCCCGATCCATCTGCTCTTTTTCAAGCTCTGCAATAATGTTGTTTTTGCCGCTCACGTGTATCTCCAATTTATAGGCGCTCATTTGCGCAAATTAGTTTTTTCGGTTCAGAATCAAATCTGGCCGCATTTTTCGAGTTTTGGCAATTGCCTGACGGCGGCGCCATTGCTCAATCATCTTGTGATCACCGCTGAGCAAAACTTCCGGCACAGCCTGACCTTCAAAAACTTCCGGCCTCGTATAGTGGGGCCAATCCAAACCATCTTCGCCAAAGGAATCCTGATCTGCAGAATCCGCATGCCCCAATACCCCGGGTACATGTCGCAAAATGGCGTCGATCAATACCAAGGCCGGTAACTCACCGCCGCTCAGTACGTAATCGCCAATCGAGATTTCTTCGTCTACCAGTTTCTCGATGGCCCGCTGATCAATACCTTCGTATCGGCCAGCGATCAAAATCAAATTCCGGTTGGCCAGCTGCTCGGTGCGAGCCTGCTCCAACCTTTTGCCCTGTGGAGAAAGGTAGACAACCAGCGCCTCGTCCTTTATCCAGTCTTTGGCCGCCTGCACCGCAGCCTGAAGAGGCTCACAGCGCATTACCATGCCTGGGCCACCGCCATAGGGTCTGTCGTCGACCGTGCGGTGTTTATCTGTAGCAAAATCCCGGGGATTAAAGCTTTGCAGATCAATTCTTTTTTCAGCTACTGCCCGACCGGTAACACCGTAGTGGGTAAAAGCTTCAACAACTTCGGGTAACAGGGTTATCAGTGCTATTTTCAACGCCACTTACCTCTGCCGCCCTTTTCTGTGGTCAATCGGGGGTTAAAAATCCGGATCCCAATCTACCTCAATTTCACCAGCGTCCAGATCAACCCGAAGTACATGCTGACCCGGTGTCCAGGGAATCAATCGCTCTTGCCCTTGATCCGAATGAACCACCAAAACATCGTTGGCTCCGGTTTCCATCAGCTTGACGACAGTGCCTAGATCTTGCCGCTTGCCTTCATAGAGACTCTGTACGCGCAAGCCCTGCAACTGGAACCAGTAGTAATCGCCGTCATCCAGTGTCTCGAACTGATCGACACCCACTTCGATTACCGATCCAATCAAGGCTACAGCCTGATCGCGATCTTCAATTCCCTGCAACTGTGCTATCAGGCCCTTGCCGTTTTTTTGCCAACGCAGAACCTGAGTGTCTGTATGGCCTTTAATCAACCAGGGCGCATACTCAAATATCTTTTCCTTTGGCGCGGTCTCCGAGTAAATTTTTACCCAGCCCTTAACGCCGTGCACGCCTGATATCTCACCGATACGAACCGTGCATTTTTGTGCGGAGGTGTTATCCACCGCTCTGCTACTTCAATTTAAGCAGCAGCGGATTGTTCTTTGCGAGCCTCTGCTACCAGAGAAGCAACACGCTCGGACAAAGAAGAACCCTGAGAAACCCAGTAATCCACTCGATCCAGATCGACACGCAGACGCTCTTCGTTACCGCGAGCAACCGGGTTAAAAAAGCCCACACGCTCAAGATAACGACCATTACGGGCGTTACGGCTGTCACTTACTGACAGATGATAAAAAGGTCGTTTTTTAGAACCACCACGAGAAAGTCGAATAGTAACCATTTAAAAAATGCTCAATTTGTATGCTAAGAGTCCGCTAACACACTGAAAAACTTAAAAAATTATTCAAGCGGCTCGAAAGGGCGCGTATTTTACGCAAAGACGCCGCGGAATTAAACCGATTTTTCACCCTAAAGCCTTTATTTTTTGAGGCTTTAAAGACTGCAGGGTTTATCAGACACCAAGCACGGGTTTTACAGCCCGAGAGCAAGTCGACAGATAAGACATAAAGCCGACTGATAACACTCTGTGAACAGGATAATATTTAAGCTGTATTGATTTGGAACCATTTTCTCCATTTCGTCTGGCGGTAAACTTTCTGCCAGTAGGAGAATTAAGAGAGGACCGGTGTGAGTACTTTGGCCTGGATTGTTTCAAGCAGCCTTTTGATGAGCGCTATCGCGCTGGTCGGCAGCGTTACACTGGTTCTCAAACCGGAAACACTGGAAAAACTGTTACTGCCCTTGGTGGCCTTTGCCGCCGGCTCTCTGATTGGCGGCGCTTTTTTGCACATGA
>JBFHKI010000240.1:0-3675 GCA_041595415.1 Pseudomonadales bacterium
CACGTCACGAGCGGTGCGTATCTCCAAGACCTACGGCGCCGACGCGATCCCGCTGGTGAGTGAGAATCCATACCGCCTGGCGCGGGATATCAAGGGCATCGGATTCCAGACGGCTGACCAGATCGCCGAAAAACTTGGTTACCCTCTTCAGGCCATTCATGTACCCAAAACGGTAGACAACGACCTCCCGATCACCGACTGCTGCCCAGGGTTTGGCAGTGTAGCCAAGTATGTAGCCGTCTCTACTCTTGAAGCAGGAGCCGATGTCGCCTCCATGGCCGAAACCTCAACCAAGGTGTTTATCATCGAAGTAATGGGGCGGCACGCAGGCTGGATAGCAGCTGCCGGAGGTTTGGCCAACCCGGATATTATCCTGTTTCCGGAAGTCCCCTTTGAGCAAGGCAAATTTATCGCCGCTGTAGACCAGGCAGTCAAACAACGCGGCCATTGTATTGTTGTGGCTTCTGAAGGCACACAGGACGCCGATGGGAACTTTCTGGCCGACGCCGGCACCGTGGACGCCTTTGGTCACAAACAACTGGGTGGTGTAGCCCCCACTCTCGCCGCCATGGTTCGCAATGAACTGGGGCTTAAATACCACTGGGCATTAGCCGACTATTTACAGCGATCCGCAAGACACCTGGCTTCACAATCTGATTTGGATCACGCAATAGCCGTTGGTGAAAAAGCTGTGGAATACGCTATCGCCGGCAAGAATGCCGTTATGCCTGCCATCATTCGCACCAGTGACAACCCCTACCGGTGGGAAATTCAGGCAGCCCCATTAGAGCAAATCGCCAACGTCGAAAAAATGCTGCCAGCTGAATACATCCGCGAAGATGGCTACGGCATCACCCAAGCTGCCAAAACCTATCTGAGCGCTCTGATTGAAGGCGAAGCACCTACGCCCTGGAAAGAGGGTCTGCCGGTGCACGCAAAAATCAAAGGTAGCCTGGTTGCCAAAAAGCTCCCTGAATGGAATCCCAAATAGCCTTTCATATTCCCATCCAAGGGGAAATGGTCTGACAAGCCGGAAAATAACGCTTATAAAGGGCCAGAACTCTTCACTTATCCTTTGTGTTATGAAAGGCTAGTTATTGCTGAATATAACTATTCATTTTGTGTAATTTAATTACACAAATCTGCCAAATTTGGTAATATAGTTTCAAATCGCTTTAGCTCACAGCACGTCCTGTCACGCAGAGGTTTCCAGCTATGCCCATCCCGAAAACCCATATCCTGATTATCGGCGGTGATGGTGACCTCGCCTTGCGCAAGCTTTATCCCGCCCTCTATGCCCTTCAGAGCGCTGGCGAACTCACAGACGTCACCAGCATCACCGGCCTGTCCCGATCCACCAAGGATCGAACTACACTACTGGCGACGGTTCAGCAAAGACTCAGCGACTCAGGACAGTTCGACCAGGCATGCTGGGACGCCTTCGTTCAAAGACTAAACTTTCACACCGGCGACGCCACCCAGGCCGACGACTTGAAGGCCTACGCAGAGGAAATAGATCTAACGACAAGCAACCTGGTAGTCTATTTTGCAATCCCGCCCAAGGTGTTTGACGGTGTCTGTCGCGCCATGCAAAAAGCAGGATTAGTCGTTCCACAAACCCGGGTAGTAGTAGAAAAACCTTTGGGAACCAGCTGTGACTCCTTTATGGAAATCCATCAGCAAATGGCTGAGATTTTTGATGAAAATCAGGTCTATCGAATCGATCACTATCTTGGAAAAGAGTCTGTGCAGAATCTTTTGGCATTGCGTTTTGCCAATGTCATTTTCAGCTCAATCTGGAACTCTGACCATATTGACTCAGTGCAAATTACCGTTGCCGAAACGGTAGGTGTTGAAGATCGCCACGAGTTCTACGATGAAATCGGTGCTCTGCGCGATATGGTGCAAAACCATCTGTTACAAATACTCTGCCTGATCGCCCTTGAACCACCGGCCAATAAAAATGCCGAGATGATTCGCTCGGAAAAACTCAAGGTCATCCAGTCGCTCAAGCCTATCGAGCTAGAACAGATAAACGCAAAAACCGTTCGCGGCCAATATATTGCGGGTACAGCCGAGGGCAAACTTGTTCCGGGTTATCAAGACGAAATTGGTGGCGACCGGAAATCCAATACCGAAACCTTTGTCGCCATCAAAGCAGAGATCGATAACTGGCGCTGGGCTGGTGTGCCCTTTTATTTACGCACCGGAAAACGCCTAAGCGCACGCTATGCCGAAATTGTCATTCAATTCAAAAAACCCAAGCACAGTATTTTTGCCAGTCAGTCCGCCAGCTTGCCTGGCAACAGGTTGCATATCTGTCTGCAGCCAGACGACGGCGTACAACTGAGTTTTTTGAACAAACAGCCGGGGCTTGGAGAACTGCCCCTCGAAGAACTGGACCTCAATCTACAAGAACCCGCAGCCGGCAGAAAACACAGCTTTGATGCCTATGCTCGTTTGCTGCTGGAGGTATTGCGTGGAGATCAAACCCTCTTTGTCAGCAGCGAAGAAGTGGTGGCTTCCTGGAAATGGATTGACCAGATTCGAGCTCACTGGAATTCGGCCAACGCCAAGGCCCACCCCTATGCAGCCGGCACCACCGGACCGTCCCAAGCAGTGGTTCTGATCGCCCGGGACAACCGTGAATGGACAGAGTTGGGTACATGAAACTGATTCAGAAAGCGGATGCCCAAATACTGGCGCAAACTCTGGGCGACGATATCCTTAGCGCATTACGCCAGTCCATAGAAAGTCATGGAGAGGCGCGTATGGCCTTGTCCGGGGGAACGACCCCGGTACCGCTCTTTAACTACCTCAGCCAACAGGATCTTGACTGGAGCAAGGTAAAAATCACTCTGGTGGATGAACGCTGTGTGCCAACAGAACACAACGACAGTAACGCTAACCTCGTGCGTCAGAAGTTGCTCTGTAATAAGGCGCAGTCGGCCATGTTCTACCCACTTTATTTGGGGAAAACCCAATTGCAGGAAATAGACCAAAGCTTTGAGGACCTGGCCCGGCAAGAGTTGAACGCTCATTTCCCCGATTACAGTGTTGTTGTGCTGGGCATGGGCTCTGATGCACACACTGCATCTATCTTTCCCCAAGCCGCCGAGCGACTGGCCGCTCTCGATCCAGAACAGCACCTGCCATGCCTTATGACGGACCCGGTGAGCGCAAAATATATCCGCATTACCCAAACTCTTTCGCAATTACTCAAAACCGGCTTTCTGGCATTACACATAGTCGGACAGAGTAAAAAAAATCTTCTCGACTCTATTGTCGAATCCGGTTTTGAAACGAGTCGCGAAACCTGTCCCATCAGCCATTTTATCTATCAGTCTGCAGTTCCACTTTCAGTGTATTTCTCCGCATAGCAGGTCCTCGATGAACTCCACTATCGAAAAAATTACTCAAAAAATTGAGCAAAGAAGCCAAGATTCCCGTGCCGAATACCTGCAGCGTATGCGCGACACGCTGGAGCAGACCCCTCCGCGAAAACGCTTGTCCTGTGGCAACCTCGCCCATGCTTTTGCCGCCTGCAGCACAGACGAAAAAGCCGATATTGCCGCCCAATCCGGTGCTAATCTGAGTATTACAACAGCCTACAACGACATGCTCTCAGCACACCAGCCCTACAAGAATTATCCTGACCAGATAGAGGCCCGGGCG
>JBFHKI010000241.1:0-3664 GCA_041595415.1 Pseudomonadales bacterium
AAACAACAGAGCGGCTGGCAACAGCGACCAGAAATAGAGAGAGTTAAGTTCAAAGCGTTGGCCACCAATATACAGGGCTGCAAGCGTCAGGCTTTGTAGAATGCCGATCATCATCTTGTCTTGCTCGCCAAAGAGAATGGCGATGGATTTGACGCCGATTTTGAGGTCGTCGTCGCGGTCAACCATGGCGTAGCAGGTGTCATAGGCGACGGTCCAGCAAATTGCGGCGCAATAGAAAACCGCAATTCCTGGGGTTATTTGCCCGCTTTGTGCGGTATAGGCCATGATAACCCCCCAGTTCATTGCCATTCCGAGCCAAATCTGGGGCAAATGAGTCCAGCGTTTCAGGAATGGGTAAAGAGCGGTTAAAAAGGCACCGATAAGCGCCATGGTCATTGTCAGCCGGTTGGTTAACAGAACCAGAAAAGCGGCAAAACAAAGGGCCAGAAAAAAGCATATCAGGGCCTGTTTGGCGGTCAGTTCACCGGTGGCCAGTGGACGGTTTTTGGTGCGCTCTACCTGCCCGTCTATATCGCGGTCAGCGTAATCATTGATGGCACAGCCCGCAGCACGCATGGTTATGGAGCCCAATACAAAAATAACCAACAGTTTCAGGTCTGGTACTCCATCGGCCGCTAACCATAGTCCCCAGAGTGTTGGCCAGAGTAACAGGAGTGTGCCAACGGGTTTGTCGAATCGCATCAGCCGCCAATAGGGGCCGATTTTAGGGTGTGACGCCGGTTGAAAGGATAGGATTTTGCTGAGAATAGATGTCACTTTCGAATAGCTGGCCAGTTGGATTGGGGTGCTATTGTACGGAAGAACGTGGAGGGATTGGCGAGCTGGCTGGGGTGAATAAGGCTTTGCAAAGAAATTCTTCCTCTCATATATCCGGTACTTGACTGGCAAGGTATATTAGAAAGCTCAGCAAAATTTGGAAATAGACTTGTCGACAGAACTAAAAACCACTGCATTGAACCAAATTCACCGCCAAATGGGAGCGCGCATGGTGGATTTTGGCGGCTATGATATGCCGGTCAACTATGGCTCCCAGATCGAGGAGCACCACGCGGTTCGGAATGCATGTGGCTTGTTTGATGTAAGCCACATGGGGGTAATTGATGTTACCGGTGTCGAAACAGAAACCTGTTTACGTTATTTGTTGGCGAATGATGTAGCTCGTCTAAACCGTTTAGGTGCCGGACAGTATTCTCTTTTACTAAATGAGGATGGAGGTGTCATCGATGACCTTATTCTCTACAAACTGCGTACAGACCGTTACCGTATTGTGGTGAATTGCGGTAATAAAGACACGGATTTGGTTTGGATGCAGCGTCAGGCAAAAAAATTCGATGTGCAGATCAGTGCGCGACCGGATTTGGGAATTTTGGCTCTGCAGGGGCCCAAATCTGCTGAGATTCTGACGCAAATGGAGCCCTCCGGCTGGGGTGAGGCAAGCCAGTTAAAGCGGTTTCAGATGAGTTCACTGGACCACTGCAATATCGCCCGAACCGGATATACCGGAGAGGATGGTTTTGAAATTATTTGCCCCAATGAAAAAATCGAGCGGCTCTGGTACGAATTGATCGAACACGGAGCGGTTGCCGCCGGATTGGGTGCGCGGGATACCCTTCGACTGGAAGCTGGCTACTGTTTGTGGGGGCATGAGATGGATCAGAACACCAGCCCCTTGGTTGCTAATTTGGCCTGGACCATCCAGATGCAAGGCGAGCGCGATTTTATTGGTCGTGAGGCACTGCAGCAGCAGATTGCACAGGGCCTGCAGCAGCAGTTAGTGGGCTTGGTATTGGAAGACAAAGGGGTGATTCGCGATGGCTGCGAAGTCGAGACCGATAGAGGTTCCGGAGTTGTTACCAGCGGGAGTTATTCACCAACTTTGCAGGTCAGCATTGCTCTGGCGCGGATACCGTTGGAGATAGAATTCGGTGCCCAGGTACGGGTGATGGTCCGGGGGCGGGCTCTTAATGCCAGAGTGACCAAGCCGGCCTTCGTAAGCAATGGCAAGAAGCTTTTGGACTAGTTGAGAATCATTCTTGGTTACTCTTGCGAAAAGCCGGAATTGAACACAAACTAGCCCCCTCTGGGGTTCGGTCAGAATTTGCTGGCCGGTATAGACTGGCTTGACCTCAAGCCTGAAAGATAAAAATTTTGAAAGAGTATAGAAATGAGCGAAATACCTGAAGACTTGCGTTATCTGGCCAGCCATGAATGGGCGCGTTTGAATGCTGATGGTACTGTAACTGTTGGTATTACCGATTATGCCCAGGAAAGTTTGGGTGATGTTGTCTATATCGAGCTGCCGGAAATCGGTGCCCAGGTTAATGCTCATGAGGAAGCTGGGGTCGTTGAGTCAGTAAAAGCGGCTTCGGATATCTATTCTCTGGTTAGTGGCGAAGTAATAGAGATCAACGAAATCCTGGCGGATGAGCCGGAGTTGGTGAATGAGTCGCCCTATACAGATGGTTGGTTTTTTCGTGTTCGTCCAGACGATGTCAGTGAGTTGGATGATTCCATGGATGCGGAAGCGTACGCAGAAGAAATCGCTGAGTGATTGCGTGCCCTCGATTCTAAGGGCACAATTTCTGGTTCTTCCCTCTATTTCTGGAATCGCAAATGATCGATTCAGATGGCTTTCGAGCCAACGTCGGCATCATTATCGCCGACGGTTCTGGCCAGGTTTTTTGGGGCCAGCGCATACAGAATAACGATTCCTGGCAGTTTCCTCAGGGCGGTATAGATGCTGGCGAAAGCCCGATAGACGCCATGTATCGCGAACTTTATGAGGAGGTTGGCCTCAAAGAAGCAGATGTTTCCCTGATTGGTCAAACCAGGTCATGGTTGCGTTACCGGATACCGGACAACCTCCTAAGGCGGCGACAATCACCGCCTTGTATTGGGCAAAAGCAAAAATGGTTTTTGCTGCAGATCAAATCCGATCCGGAGATTATCCGTTTCGACTGTGGTGCCAAAGAAGAGTTTTGTGATTGGCGCTGGGTTAGTTACTGGTATCCGCTCAATCAGGTGGTCACCTTCAAACAGGACGTTTATCGAAAAGCAATGACAGAACTTTCTCCCATCCATGTCCGGTTGACCCGGGACTAATATGCTTGGCGATCTGCGCTCGATAGTTCAGCAGGTTTCGGAGGCGTCGGAGCTCGAGGTTGCCCTTGAGATTATTGTCCGACGCGTAAAGCACAGCATGTCGGTCAGTGTTTGCTCTGTGTACCTCTTTGATAAACAGTCGTCGCGTTTTGTCTTGATGGCATCCAAGGGGTTGAGTCGGAAAGCTGTGCGTAAAGTCAGCCTGGGATCAAATGAGGGCCTGGTGGGCCTGGTGGCAACCAGAGAGGAGCCGATTAATCTCGAGGTTGCGGATCAACACCCTGCGTTCCAATACCTGCCCGAGACGGGCGAAGAAAGATTCAGTTCTTTTCTGGGCGTGCCGATCATCCATCACCGCCGCGTGCTAGGGGTTTTGGTTGTACAGCAAAAGATAAAGCGTAAGTTTGATGAAAGCGATGAAGCTTTCCTGATAACGCTATCAGCCCAGTTAGCGGGTGAAATAGCTCATGCGGAATCTACCGGTGCACTTAGACGGTTAACCAGCGGCGATACCAGTGATCAGGAAATTGAGTTTCAAGGC
>JBFHKI010000242.1:0-3643 GCA_041595415.1 Pseudomonadales bacterium
TCACCACTTTGATAGTAACTCACGATCAGGAGGAAGCTTTTGCCCTGGGAGACAAAGTTGGTGTTTTAGCGCAGGGAAATTTACATCAATGGGCCACCCCCTTTGATCTTTACCACAAACCTGAAACCCTTTTTGTCGCCGATTTTATCGGCCGAGGAATATTCCTACCCGGAAAAACTGCAGAAAATTCTGTCGACACCGAGCTGGGCATATTGACCGGCCAACCGAACAAAAAACTGCCAAGTGGACAGAGTGTTCAAGTACTACTACGCCCGGATGATATTGTTCTGGATAACGAAAGGGGAAGAGCAACAACCATTTGCGACAAACACTTTATGGGCACCAATACCCTGTACAAGTTGCGTCTACCCTCAGGTGATCTGATCGAGTGCAGCCTGCCCAGCCACGAAGATTTTCCCGTAAATTCAACTCTGAAGGTTCGGGTTGAAGCCGACCATCTGATTCTCTTTAACTAAGAGCAGTTAGCGACAAGCGGCTACGAACTGCATTTGCGTAGCTGTTAAGCAGCACTTCCTGTTCGTCTTCTCGCAATTGATCCAGGCGCTTTTGCAACTCGGCGTCGGCTTGATCCAGCTTGGCTTTATCGATCTCAAAACCCTCAGGCAAGCGGGATTCCAACCTTTGATAGGCTGCCAGATTACTGGCATGAATCCGGTAGTTTGCCCATATCTGACGGTCTACTTCTTCCGCCATAGTTTCGGCACTGTCAAAATCCTGTGTCAACTCATCGCCAAAACAAAGATGTACGTCGCCCTTCCTTCCTTGAATACTGGTGGCAATGCTGTTGATATCTTCAAATTCGGATTTGTCATAACTGCCATGTTTGGCTACGGCCGCCAATTCTCGGGCTTTCATCAGATCACATGGATCCCACTCGTATGAAACCACGGTGGGAATAATATGCAGTTGCTGGGACTTTTCGGCAAAACTCAGCTCTTTTCCGCCGGAAAGGTTTAGCATCTTCAGCAATGCCGTATCAGTTTTATCCAGACCATCTTTGGAGCGCCCCTCGCGGTGCGCAATCCACACAGATTGCCCATCCTGATTGATTGAAGCGCGGATATAGGTTGACAGCTTGATAAGCTCAGCCAGCTTTTCCCGGCGGTTTTCAATACCCCGTTTCACGATAAAACTCTTGTTCAGACGCATCAGATCGGATGAATAGGGTTTCTTTAACAGGTTGTCGCCAATGGCGATCCTGCAAGTATCAAAGCCGGCGCGATGCAAGAACAGGTTACACAGGGCAGGATCCAGAACGATATCGCGGTGGTTGCTGAGAAACAGATAGTTTTTATTCTTGTCGAGTTTTTCCAAACCCTCACAGGTGACAGAATTTGCTGTCTCACAGAGGGCGTGGTCCAGATACTCTTCGACCGAAACTTGCAGCTGACTGACGCTGTGGTATTGATTTAGCTTCTGTTTCAGCTTGAAACGCACCAGATAACGGGCAATAGGCGCCGATATTTTCAGTAACCCAGGCACCCGGCGTGTAGCAATCGCCGTTAAAAATTCAGGGTCATCCACCAACCGGCCAATTACCCCATCAACCTCGTTATCGCGATACGGGCGGATATCCTCATAATCAAACTTACTGCCTGTACTGCTCAAGGGAACCTCAGAGACTGCGGCGAGTTGAGCGCCAAGGCAGATCGCTGGCGTATTTATCCACCAGATGCACCACATCAAAGATCATGGCAAAAAGTGCCATGCGTACCAAAACACCGTTATCCGCCTGTCGGAAGATTGCCAAATTTGGATTGTTGTCCAGATCGCTATCCAATTCGTTGGCTTCGGCGCGACTGTCCCTGGGTAGGGGATGCATAATGACGGTATTCGGCTGGCAATTTTCTGTATATACGGCCTGATTCAGACGAAATTTTCCGCGATATAAATCCGCTTCCTGGGCCGAAGGAAAACGTTCTTCCTGAATTCGGGTCGAATAGACAATATCGACGCCGGAGATACCTGCATTCAACGTATCCGTTTGAACAACCTCGTGTCCGGCGCTTTTCAAGCCTTCAACCAGTTCGGCGGGCATGGACAATTCACCGGGGGAAACCAGAACAATTCTCGAGGGCGCAAAAAGACAAAGCAGTCTGGCGAGTGAATGAACCGTACGGCCGAATTTCAGATCACCAATCATGGCAATACGAAAACTGTCCAAGGTGCGATTTGCCGCCCTGAGTTCGCGCTGAATGGTATAGAGATCCAAAAGCGCCTGGGTCGGATGTTCGTTATGTCCATCTCCGCCATTAATCACAGGAACACGACTGGCTGAGGCGAATTCGGCAACCGATCCCTCCTTGGGATGGCGCATACAGATGATATCGCTATACCCGGATAGTACCCGGGCGGTATCTCGCAATGACTCACCCTTGACGATTGAGGAGCTCTCGAAACCACTGGTTTCTCGGACCTCCCCCCCCAGCAGATTAAAGGCGGAGCCAAAGCTGATTCTTGTACGTGTGCTGGACTCAAAGAACATATTGCCAAGAATCGCCCCTTCCAGAACCCGGGTTCTGGATTGGCGTAAGGCATAGGGTTCCATCTTATCTGCCGCAGCAAATATTTTGAGGATATCTTCCCGCTGAAACTGATCTATGCTGAGTATATGGGAACCGGCAAAGTTCAAATCTGTACCCTTGGCTTGATTAGGCGCGAATTATGCCTGAGCGTATTTAGACCGCAAGCGGTGTAGCCAAATCTGCAACTGTTTTAAAACCTCTCTATCGCGATCCGAATCCCTTTCCTGCAGGAGCTGGTCGATCTCTGCCAGGCAGCTTTCCATCGTCAAACCGAAGGGCTGTCCTTTTTCAATCTTGTTATACACCCACTGCCGCCAACGTTGGCTTTCATCCATAGTCAAAGACTCGGGATAATTTCTGGCCCGATACCGAAAAAGCAGCTCCTGTAATCGCTCATCCTGAAACTGCAAATCGGCTTGGCGCAGTTCATCCGGCAGCATCTGGCTTATCAGATCGGCGGTACGCCTGTCGGCCTCTGAAATAAAACCAGCGTACAGCGCCTGCTCCGGATCTTCGGGTGAGCTTCCGCCAAAACTGAAAATTTGATCGAAATCGTAAGCCTGTAAATCCATCTCAAGCAACTGATGCCAGTGCGTCTGACAGAGCGACAGATCAATAGCAAAATCCGCAGCACGTTCTTGGCTGAGCATATTCACAGGCAAGACTACCGGCGAGCGGTTCAAATGCACCAATTTTAAAGGGATACGCTCTACTCCGTCCGGCAAATCCTCCGCCTTACTAAAAACCTGCTCACTTAATTGCTGTTGGCTTAGCCCCTCCAACTGCTTGGGATCAAAGCCCAGATCTATAGCGACAAAGGCGTTGGGGTTCGATTTTAAAGCGCAAATGGGCATCATGATGGCAGCGCAGCCGCGACGGGCAGAAAAGCGCGAGGAGACGTGCAAAAAGGGTTTATGCCCCAAGATATCAACCTGCTGACTAACAAAATTTTTGCGACGCAATTTCCAATAGTGTTCGTATAGCTTGGGCTGACGCTCTTTGATCAAACGCGCCAAAGCAATAGTCGCCTGCACATCGGACAAGGCATCGTGCGCCGCACCGTGATCAATACCATTGGCCGCCGTCAGCAATTCCAA
>JBFHKI010000243.1:0-3610 GCA_041595415.1 Pseudomonadales bacterium
CGCAAACTCAGTTCGTCAGCAGGGCTTTTTGTTCCGCTCGAGCCAGCATCTCTTCATCGCTCAAAAACTCGAGAAAATCTGCACATGATAAAGGCCGGCTGAACAGAAACCCCTGCCCATATTTAACACCCATCGAGCGCAACCATTCAGCCTGATATTCGTACTCTATACCCTCTGCCACCATCTCAAGTTTGAGCGAATGGGCCATTTCAATGATATGCACGATCACTTTGTTACTCACGCCATCTCGCTCGATGGCATCTACAAAACTTTTGTCAATTTTCAGAATATCCATTTCAAAGCTTTCCAGATAGGAAAGACTCGAGAACCCGGTACCAAAATCGTCAATCGCAATTTTGTGCCCCTTCTCACGCAGACTCTGAATTTTCAGTCGCGCCTTCTCACTCTCAATGAAAGCACTCTCGGTTATTTCAAGATTTATTGCCTCAGCCGATACATCATTTCGCTCCAGTATTTGCCCGAGATCTTCCTGCAAACTATCCGAGTGCAGATCTTCAGCGGTCAGATTCAAATTTATGTGCAGATCCGGGTTCAATCGCATGTGTGACCCAAGATCATCCAGGATACGCTGCAACATGGAGAACTTTATATCGGCCAGCAAACCCACTTTTGCTGCCATAGGTATAAAGATATCGGGAGAAATTGACTCCCCGTTATCACGGTACCATCGGGCCAGGGCTTCGGCGCCCACACATCTTCCGGTATGTAAATCGAGGATAGGTTGATATGCCGCTACCAGATGCCCTCTGGCGAGAAGATCCCGCAACTCTGCGCTGAGACTCATTTGATGACGCGCATAGCGCAATATAAAAATCGCCCAACCTATACCAAGCAATAGAGAGAAAATTGTCGTTTGTGCCAAAGCCGGCCAATACCTCGCCCAAAAATCTCCCAAGGGTTCGGCCACCACCACATCAATGGGAAAGATTGTACCGAGTGAAGTTTTCGACACTACGCGATCGTTCTCTCGATCAACATTGAGTCCGACGTTCAGGCTCAAGGGATCAGGCAGATTGATACCGTCTGCGGTAATCGCCATCTGCAAATTCTCTACCCATAGAGCTGCGTCGCGATTTTCTACCAGATCCGTTGCCAGCAACAGGCTGGGATCGATGGCGATTTCGTGTTCTCCAAAGCGCAGCAGGAATAATTGAACTTCACCCATCTGGGTATATTCACTTGGCCACCAGGCAATAACACCAGATGGATAAATCTTGTCGGCTCGTGGCGGGCGGATATCCAACAGTTGCACAAAGCCCACTCCACAAATTCGCTGATCAGCGCGCGAATAGCCAAGCGACTTGATATAAGCTTTATCTATTACGGCGTTATTCATCGCCCGTAAATGCTCATCAGAACACCGCTCGGCATCCAGATCATTCATCGAACTCATAAGACCAACCGCATCGAGAATAATCTGCTCAGCTTTTTGTCCCAAGACTTCCGAGTATGCTATTACTCGCTCTTCTTCTGTGACAACGGACTGACGCCACAAGAACCAACTTGTCGACCAGAACAGAATCAAGGCACCACTGATTCCGATCAGAAAGGTGGCAATGAGTTTTCTCTGTTTATTCATTTGATGCCGGATCCAGAACCTTAAGGAAGCAAATCCTTTTTCTCCAATAACACTCAACCTTAGCCTATATTAGTAGTATCAGATACCTATTTTGTTCAACAAAAACCTGAGAAAACAGGGCCGAATTGGTATGTGAGCCGGCCTTGTGTCGAGCCTCTGTCCCGCTTCTCAATATCTGCAGCCCAGGCACCTACCGATGCATCTACTTCGAGACCTAAGGTTTACGGGGCTTTTCTGTTTACAGGCAGCTATCATGTCGCACCCTTTAATTGCAGAACTTCTTGCCACTATGACAAACAACGATATCTTGCGGCGCCTGCGCTACATCTTCCAGCTGAGTGACAGCAAAATGCTCAACACCATTGATCTGGCGGATGGCTCTACCAGCAAGGAAGAGCTAATGGCCTGGTTTAAAAAAGAAGACGAAGGTGGCTACAAAAGCTGTGATGACACGTCCTTTGCAACCTTTCTCAACGGTTTGATCATTTCCCACCGCGGCAAACGTGATGGTCCACAGCCAACACCAGAAAAGAAACTGACCAACAATATGATTTTTGTGAAGCTCAAGATTGCTCTGAATCTGAAATCCGACGACATTATCGAGATACTGCGACTGGCAGATTTTGAGCTGAGCCCACACGAACTCAGCGCTTTTTTCCGCAAGCCCGGCAACAAACACTACCGGGAATGCAAGGATCAGATTCTGCGCAATTTTTTGATGGGCCTGCAGATAAAACTGCGCGGCCAACCGACATCAAAACCGGCAAAAGCGCAGTTCGACTGGGGTTAGCCTGAACCAATCTTTAAAGTCTTTCGAACGCAAATACGTTTGGGGCCATACTCTCAGACAAGAGGTGATACCCGAGCCACATGCATACTCGCCAAAATCTCTTCTATCTTCTGCACGATGGTGGCGTTTTTCTCTGCTTTCATCGCGTCCGGATGCGGCACAGAAAACTGCTGGATATCATTGTCAAAATATAATCCTGTCACATTGGCAAAGTCTTCCGACAGTGCGGCCCGAACCAGTATATCGGCACCTTTCTGCACACCATCTCTGGAAAAACCGTAGGCTTCCCTGACCATTTTGCTGTCCAGTAGCGAGCCCGGGTTTACCGCAATAAAGGCCGCGCCTTCTGAGCCAATCAGTTCCGCCATATGACGCGACCACATAGTAAGCGCTAACTTGCTTTGCGCATAAACTATCCCCTCTTCAATCCGGCTTGGGATACCAAGATCGGAAGGATTAAGGGACTGCTGTGCCGCAGAAGACAAATTTATCACCCGGCCGGTACTTCCTAAAATAGGCAACAATTCTTTGGTCAGCAAATAGGGGGCAATGCTGTTTACAACAAAGCGGCTATCCAGCCCCTCTGCAGAAATGTGTTCTTTTGTTTTGAATACGCCCGCATTATTAATCAATACATCAAGATGCGCATGCTTACTTTTTACGGCCCGGGCCAGAGCGCTTACCTCAGTAAGAACCGAAAAGTCGGCGACATAACTTTCAACCTCGGCCTGATCCGAGATCGCCAGCAGCTGCTCCTTTGCAGCCGCAACCTTGGTTTTACTCCGACCATGCAGCAAGACCCTATGCCCAGCTTGCACCAATGTTTTTGCCGTTGCCAAACCAATACCGTCGGTAGAACCGGTTACTAATAGGGTTTTCTTCATAGCGCAATCTCCTTGGTTTCGTCTTTGCATAACTCGGATGAGTTGTGGGAGAATTTAAGGGGAAAGTTTGGCAAAACCTCTTCGGCCAATTGATGCAGCGTGTCCTCGATATCTGCCTGATTAAAGCGCAGATTCAAAGCCACATGGTTTATGCCTATGGCTTCTAATCCTTTCAGGTAATCAACCAGATACTCCGAACCCGAACGAAAGCCCAGATGCAGAGCATGAGATTTACTGCTGCCCTTCTGTACAAGGTCAAAATAGAGCGGCTGCATCACAGGCTTGGGTGCAAGCCCAGCATCCTTCACCGCTTGTCGCCAACTGCGGACTATCCGC
>JBFHKI010000244.1:0-3601 GCA_041595415.1 Pseudomonadales bacterium
CGGCAGAGCTTTTCCAGTCCTGAAGAAGAGCTGCAGGCGGCGGTGATCTGGGCCAGAAAAGTCGCACAGCAGAACCCCGAAGCACGCGTTGCCATTCTCAGCACAGACAACGAAGTAGCCCAGAAAAACCTCAAGCCTTTACTGAACAACAACGGCGAGTCGGCCTTGCAAATCTGCCTGCCTCGCCCCGCGCTCAATACCGGCATATTCGATAATGCCTTGCGTTTGGTGGCACTAAACCATCGTGAACTGACACGGACCGACTGCCTGGCACTGATCCGCTCCCCCTTCTGGGGAGACTATCCCAAAGATATGGAACAACGCGGTTTGTGGGAGGCAGAACTCTGCGCACTGGAGCGCAAATACCTACAGGTAAACGATCTACTCAACACCGCGCGCAAAGTCACCAGTTTGCTGCAAATCGACCGACAACAAAGCCTTTCCCACCGGCTCGATCAGGCACTGAACAAGGCCGTTGAACCACACAGACAGTTAAATCTCTATCATTGGGCAGAACGCTTTAATCAACAACTCTATTTGTTGGGCTGGCCCGGCAGTCGCAACCTCGACCCGGAGCAAAACCTTCTGTTGGAAATATTTACCGACTGCTTGCAACAACTGGTAGAGCTGGATGCAGTGATACGCGAGCCGGTCGACTGCAGTACCGCCCTGCGATTGCTCCGGCAGTTGGCCCAGCGTGCACAATTACCGGCTCAGACTCCCGCCACCGGTATCAATATTTTAAATACGGTAGAAAGTGCTGTGGGGTTCAGTCATGTCTGGCTGTTGGACGCCAGTGCCGAACAGTGGCCGGGACCGGTAAAACCCGATCCATTGATACCTATTCAAATACAGCTGGACTGCGGCATGCCCAGATGCCACCCGGAACACGAGCGTGCCTTCTGCCACAATCTTTTTGACCAGCTCCGTGGCAACTGCGATCAATTGGTGTTCAGTATCAGCCAGCGCGACGCCGATCAGTTCACCGACTTCAGCCCTTTGTTAGCACAATACCCCGCTCCGGATCCGACTCTGATCGATTTGGCAACTCCGGAACATGGTCCCGCAGCCCCGTGGCAATGGGTAAATTGCAGCTTTGGTCCCGAACTGCCAATTAACGGGGAATATGTGCGCGGTGGCAGCGGCATTCTCAATCTGATGGCCGCTTCACCCTTTAGTGCTTTTGCCACCTATCGGTTGGAAGCCAAACCTCTGCCACAGGCTTATCTGGGTATCGGGCCACACCATCGAGGCAATATTTTGCACGCCTGTCTGGATCAGCTTTGGGCCGATCTGCAAAACTCGGAAAGGCTTGAAGCAATCCCTGATAATCAGCTGGCTTCCAAAATTGACGGGGTAGTCAAGCAACAACTGCTGGAATGGCAGAACAAGTTTTTCCACCTGGAGCTGGCCTACTTTGAAGAACTCAAAGCCAGCTATAGCGCTCTGCTGCTGGAATGGTTCAATTACGAACAACAACGCCCGCCTTTTTTTGTCGAATCCCGGGAAGAGCAGCTGGACTCTCAGATTGGCCCACTCAGACTGCGCCTCTATGCCGACCGGATTGACCGCCTGGAAGACGGCCGCAAATTGCTGATCGATTACAAATCCGGCAACAGTGGCAGTGCAAATGACCTGCTATCCTCGCCGCCAGGAGCTGCCCAGTTACCCCTTTACGCTACCAGTCTGGAAGAGGACTGGGCTGGGGTATGCTTTGCTCTTCTCATCAGCGGAGGATGCGCTATTCGGGGTATTAGCAACGATATGGAAATGAAACCCCTCTATCGGGTGGAAGATTGGTCTGCGCTTATGCAACAGTGGCAAAAGGATCTGGAAATTCTTGCCGAAGACTACGCCCGTGGTGATTGCCGGGTATTCGAACTGCAACAATCCTTTGGCCGCAAAGACAACCTGACCTGCCTGCACCGACTGGCGGAATATCAGGATCTGATGGACTGGTATGAGCAGCGCTGACCTAACCTCCGCCCCAACCGACCTCCACGTACGTCGCGAAGCGCTGGACACCAGCCGTTCCTTCGCCGTCAGTGCCCCGGCGGGATCCGGTAAAACCTCACTGCTGGTGCAGCGCATCTTGCGTCTGCTGGCGATTTCGGAACGCCCGGAAGAAATCCTGGCCATTACCTTTACCCGTAAAGCGGCAGCCGAGATGCGTCATCGCATTCTGGAGGCCTTGCAACAAGCAGCGGCCAATATCCCGGTACAAAGCGAACATCTAGCTTCACTGCGCGAAGACGCCAGGCGGGTGTTGCAACGTGATTCCGAGAAGGGCTGGAACCTGCTGCAAAACCCCGAGCGCCTGCGTCTGCAAACTATCGACGGTTTTTGCAGCTACCTGACACAGAGATTCTGCCTGGAAAACGGCAGCAACCATCCCGGGCAACTGGTCGAACGACCTGCAGAGCACTACCGTCGTGCCGCCGAACAATTACTTACTCATATCAGCCGCGAAGATGCCTTAGGCCATGCCGTGCGTCATCTGGTTCGCCACTTCGAGGGCAACCAGGACAGTCTGGCCAGTCTGCTTGCCGATATGCTTGAATCCCGTGCCAGCTGGCTCGACCTGCTATTGCACCCCGAATTTGGCGAAGACCAACTTATCGAAAATTTTCGATTACTGATTAACGCCGAATTGACCAGTCTGAGGCAAAAACTGGTACATATCGATATGGCCGAACTGCGTACCCTGTTCGATTACGCACAGTACCACCACCCCAACCAGCCCGGGGCAGAAAGTATCCAGTTTAGCGACAAGGCGTACTGCTTCCACCGATATCTGCCGATCTGGCAAGCCATGGCCAATATGCTGCTGACAGGGGCTGGCTCACTGCGCAAAAGAGTCGATAAAAGAGTTGGCTTCCCACCCAAAAGCAGCGGTGCCGAAGCGGCGCAGATGCAGGAGCGTATAAAGGACTTTCTGGACAGTCTGGAGGACCAACCCGACCTGGTACAACAGCTAAAACGCGTCCAATCGCTGCCGAACCTGAACGAACAAACCGAAGCCAAAACCCTGTCGGCATTGGCGATCTGCCTGCCGGTACTGGCGGCCGAACTGAAACTGATCTTTGCCGCAAGCGGGGAAGCGGATTTTGCCTCTATCAGTATCTCCGCTCTGGAAGCGCTGGGGGAACCGGAAAACCCCACCCGCCTCAACCTGCGCCTCGATTACCGTATCAAACATATTCTGGTGGACGAATTCCAGGATACCTCATCGCTACAGATCAGCCTGCTGGAAAGACTGATGGCGGGTTGGGAGCCTGGTGATGGCCGCACACTCTTTCTGGTCGGCGACGCCATGCAGTCTATCTACGGCTTCCGCAAAGCCAATGTTTCACTCTTTATCCGCGCACGGGAAGTGGGTATAGGCCCGATCCGGCCCGAAGCACTGGATCTGCAAACCAACTTCCGCTCGGCACCGGCTATTGTCGACTGGGTCAACCAAAGTTTTGACCAGATCTTGCCCAGGAGCGATGACCGCACCCGTGGCCAGGTGGCCTATCGCAACAGTTATGCACAGAAACCTCTGACACCGGGGGCCGAAGTAAAGATAAGCGGCTTCTCCGAAGCTGCCGCCGAAGCTGAA
>JBFHKI010000245.1:0-3593 GCA_041595415.1 Pseudomonadales bacterium
GCGTTGATGGTTTCCAACATGCAACGTCAGGCTGTGCCTGCTTTGCGTGCGGATAAACCTTTGGTGGGTACCGGTATCGAGCGCGATGTTGCCAAAGACTCCGGAGTTTGTGTGGTGGCAAAACGTGGCGGGGTTATCGACAGTGTTGATGCAGCCCGTATTGTTATCCGTGTCGATGAAAGTGAAATCGAACCCGGTGAAGCTGGTATCGATATCTACAACCTGACCAAATACACCCGTTCTAACCAGAATACTTGTATTAATCAGAAGCCTATCGTCAAGCGTGGAGCCAAGGTAAGCCGTGGCGACATCGTAGCTGACGGTCCTTCTGTGGATCTGGGTGAATTGGCATTGGGGCAAAATATGCGCATCGCCTTTATGCCCTGGAACGGCTACAACTTTGAGGATTCTATTCTCGTAAGTGAGCGTGTGGTTGAAGAAGACCGCTTTACCAGTATCCATATTCAGGAACTCACCTGTGTGGCTCGGGATACCAAACTGGGGCCGGAAGAAATCACATCCGATATCCCTAATGTTGGTGAAGCTGCGTTGGGCAAACTGGATGAGTCCGGTATTGTCTATGTAGGTGCTGAGGTTGGTGCCGGCGATATTCTGGTTGGCAAGGTGACACCTAAAGGTGAAACCCAGCTAACTCCGGAAGAAAAATTGCTGCGAGCCATCTTTGGTGAGAAAGCTTCAGACGTTAAAGATACCTCCTTGCGCGTGCCCGGTAGTACCAAGGGTACGGTAATTGATGTACAGGTCTTTACCCGTGACGGTTTGCCGAAAGATGACCGTGCCAAATCCATAGAAAAAGCTGAATTGGACAAGGTGCGCAAGGATTTGCGCACGGAAGAGTCCATCTTTGAAGGCGCGGTTAAAACCCGTCTGGTCAAGGCTCTGGTTGGCAGTAAAGTTACCAAGGCGCCGGGCCTCAAAAAAGGTGCGGAACTCGATCTGGATACTGCTACGCAATTCAACATGGACGATTGGTCCAAAGTACGCATGGAAACCGCTGACCAGAATGACGTGCTCGACCGCGCTCTGAGTTATCTGGAAGAGCGTAAAGCCGAACTGGAAGCCCGCTACGAAGACAAGCGCGGCAAACTCGAGTCCGGTGACGATCTTGCACCAGGTGTTCTGAAAATCGTCAAAGTCTACATGGCTATCAAACGTCGCATCCAACCGGGCGACAAAATGGCTGGCCGCCACGGTAACAAAGGTGTTATCTCGGTGATCAAGCCTGTTGAGGATATGCCATACGATGAAAACGGCGTGCCGGTAGATATCGTTTTGAACCCGCTCGGGGTACCGTCTCGAATGAACGTGGGGCAGATCCTCGAAACACACCTTGGCTTGGCGGCTAAAGGTTTGGGTGAAAAGATCGATCGCATGCTGGTTGAACAGAAAGCCGTTGCCGAATTGCGTACCTTCCTCGAGAAGATATACAACCTGGGTGAAGGGGCTACCAAAACTTCATTGAAGAGCTTTAGCGATGAAGAGGTTTTGAATTTGGCTAAAAATCTGCGCGGTGGTGTTCCCATGGCTACGCCTGTATTTGATGGTGCAGATGAAGCGGAAATCAAAGGTCTTCTGGAGCTTGCAGGGCAACCTACAAGTGGCCAGGTAACTTTATATGATGGGCGTACAGGCGATGCCTTTGATCGTCCCGTCACCGTAGGCTATATGTACATGCTCAAACTCAACCACTTGGTGGATGACAAGATGCATGCTCGTTCTACCGGCTCTTACAGCTTGGTTACCCAGCAACCTCTGGGTGGTAAAGCGCAGTTCGGTGGTCAGCGGTTTGGTGAGATGGAAGTGTGGGCGCTTGAAGCCTACGGCGCCGCTCACACGCTGCAGGAAATGCTTACGGTTAAATCCGATGACGTTAATGGTCGGACCAAGATGTATAAAAACATCGTCGACGGCGACCACAGAATGGAGCCCGGCATGCCGGAATCCTTCAACGTACTGGTCCGTGAGATTCGCTCTCTCGGTATCAACATCGAATTGGAAGAAGATTAATAGAGCAGCTGCGTTAATACGTTAGTTGTCTAATCGTTTATTGGAGGAAAGGCCTTGAAAGACCTGTTGAAAATGTTGAAGTCCCAGACTGAAGTCGAAGAATTTGATTCGATTCGTAACAGTCTGTCCTCACCGGACATGATCCGTTCGTGGTCCTTTGGCGAAGTTAAGAAGCCGGAAACCATTAACTATCGGACTTTTAAGCCCGAGCGTGACGGTTTGTTCTGTGCCAAGGTATTTGGTCCTATCAAGGATTACGAATGTCTCTGTGGCAAATACCGACGCATGAAACACCGCGGCATTGTCTGTGAAAAGTGTGGCGTTGAAGTAACAGTAGCTAAAGTACGTCGTGAGCGTATGGCCCATATCGAATTGGCCACGCCCTGTGCTCATATCTGGTTCCTGAAATCGCTGCCATCGCGTATCGGTTTGATGTTGGACATGACTCTGCGCGAAATTGAGCGTGTGCTGTACTTTGAGTCCTATATCGTCACCGAACCTGGCATGACGGATCTTGAACGCGGTCAACTGCTTACCGATGATCAGTATTTCGAAGCCATGGAAAACTTCGGTGATGAATTTGAAGCCAAGATGGGTGCTGAAGCAATTCAGGCACTCTTGGCTGACATCGACCTGGAATCTGAAATCGCTACCCTGCGTGAAGAAATCCCGGCAACCAATTCCGAAACCAAAATCAAGAAGTTGTCCAAACGTCTGAAATTGCTCGAAGCCTTTCACGGTTCTGGCAACAAGCCCGAGTGGATGGTTCTGGAAGTGCTGCCTGTACTGCCACCGGATTTGCGTCCATTGGTACCTTTGGATGGAGGCCGTTTTGCCACATCCGATCTGAACGATCTCTATCGTCGGGTAATTAACCGTAACAATCGTTTGAAGCGCCTGCTTGAGCTGAATGCTCCAGATATCATTGTTCGCAATGAGAAGCGTATGCTGCAGGAAGCAGTTGATGCCCTGCTGGATAACGGTCGCCGTGGCCGCGCAATTACCGGTTCCAACAAACGCCCACTGAAATCCTTGGCCGATATGATCAAGGGTAAGCAGGGTCGTTTCCGTCAGAACCTGCTCGGTAAGCGTGTTGACTACTCCGGCCGTTCGGTAATTGTTTGTGGCCCAACACTGCGTTTACATCAGTGTGGTCTGCCCAAGAAAATGGCACTTGAGCTGTTCAAACCTTTTATTTTCAGCAAGCTTGAGCTGCGTGGCATGGCCACTACCATCAAGGCGGCCAAGAAAATGGTTGAGCGCGAAGAAGCCGTGGTTTGGGACGTTCTCGACGAAGTTATTCGTGAACATCCGGTGCTACTGAACCGGGCGCCAACACTACACAGATTGGGTATTCAGGCCTTTGAGCCAATCCTTATTGAAGGTAAGGCGATCCAACTGCATCCTTTGGTGTGTTCAGCTTTTAACGCTGACTTTGATGGTGACCAGATGGCGGTGCACGTACCCCTGACTCTGGAAGCCCAGCTTGAAGCCCGTGCTCTGATGATGTCGACCAACAACATCCTTTCACCGGCAAATGGCGATCCTATTATTGTGCCTTCACA
>JBFHKI010000246.1:0-3591 GCA_041595415.1 Pseudomonadales bacterium
TATTTACCGCAACAACGAGTCTGACGAAGCCTATGCGCCCAGTGCTGACCAAATCGGCCAAAGGGCTTTGAAAAACACAGCCTTGAGTTACTGGGTTGCATCAAACAACGCCGACGCCCTGGAAGCCTGTCAGAAGCAATTTGACCATGCAGATAATATGACCGATAGCTCTGCAGCACTGTCCACTCTGGTGAATAGCCCAGATAATGCAGCGGCTTCTCTGGCTCAATCCGCTCTCGAACGCTTTTATCAACGCTGGCAGGACGAACCTTTGGCCATCAACCAGTGGCTGGCTATTCAGGCTTCAGCAGCCACTCCAGGAAACCTGGAAAGAGTGCAGGCACTTCTGGAACATCCGGCATTTGATATTACCAATCCCAACAAAGTGCGCTCCCTGATTGGAGCCTTCTGCACCCTGAATCCGGAAAACTTTCATAACACCGATGGTAGTGGTTACGCCTTTCTGGCTGAACAAATACTCAAACTCGATGCGCTCAACCCGCAAACAGCATCGCGGATGGTAAATCCACTGACTCGCTGGAAGCGCTATGATTCGGTACGTCAGGCTTTGATGCGCAAACAGCTTGAAGCTATAGGGCAGGCCGATCTCTCCAGTGATGTGCGAGAGATTGTGAACAAATCGTTAGCTTAGTCATAATGCGTAACAACAGGTGATTTCCACAGTCCAAGATTCAAAGTTTGCAAGCCGGAAAGGGTTCATCAAAGAATGGTCCAGAATCAAGGACAACCAAGGGTAGGAGAAAAAGATGTTGATCAAATCTAAAAAAAGCTGGCAATTAAATGAAAATGAAGTCACCAGTGAAGCGCTCTTCAAACGTCGACGTGAATTTATCAAACTCAGCGGCGCCGCCTTGCTCACCGGCTATATCCCGGCCGCAAGCTGGGCCGTTCTCGGTAAATTTAGTGAACAAATTGCCGCAGCTCCCAATACCCGCACACTGGACGAAGAGCTAAACAGCTATGAGGACATCACCAGCTACAATAACTTCTACGAGCTGGGAACCGGTAAAGGCGACCCTGTCAGAAATGCCTCAGCACTGGAAACGGATCCTTGGTCCGTGGAAGTTTCCGGAGAATGCGACAAAGCCGGGACCTATGCCATAGAAGATCTGATTGACTTCAATGCCCTCGAAGAACGTATTTACCGTATGCGCTGTGTTGAAGCCTGGTCTATGGTTATTCCCTGGGTTGGTGTACCTCTGTCGAGTATTTTGACCAAGTTACAACCCAACGCCGACGCCAAATACGTCGCTTTTGAAACCCTCTATGATCGAGATCGACCTTTGCCCGGACAGCGTACACGGGTTCTGGACTGGCCCTACCGTGAAGGACTTCGCATAGATGAGGCCATGCACCCACTTACCATGATGGCCGTTGGTCTTTACGGAAAGGCATTACCAAATCAGAGTGGGGCGCCTATGCGACTTGTTGTTCCCTGGAAATATGGGTTCAAAGGCATCAAATCCATTACCAAAATCCGCTTCAGCAGCACCCAGCCTCAAACCAGCTGGAATATGGCAGGTCCCCGTGAATACGGCTTCTACTCCAATGTTAATCCTGAGGTAAACCATCCGCGCTGGAGTCAAGCTTCCGAACGCCGAATTGGTGAGTTTTTCCGTCGTGAGACGCTCATGTTTAACGGTTACGCTGAAGAAGTGGCCGATATGTACTCTGGTATGGACTTGGCCAAGTACTACTAAAGTTATTTCTCACTCCAGTGGAATAAAAAACTGGATTGGCAGCAAAGGGATCAGCCGGTATATGAATTTAAACCAAAAAAGTTGGTCTGTTGCGGCACGTCTGTTATTGCATTTGCTCTGTGCTATTCCCGCCCTGATACTTCTAATCAACGCATTTTCAGGCAAGCTCGGTGTCAACCCGGTGGAAACCCTGACCCATCAGACCGGTATCTGGGCACTGCGAATCTTGCTGATCAGCCTGACTGTAACTCCTTTGAGAATTATCCTGAAAAAGGCGCAGCTTATTCGTTATCGACGCCTGCTCGGACTTTGGGCTTTTGCTTACGCACTGGCGCACTTTGCTATTTATCTGACCTTTGACCTGCAATTTTCCTTTGCCCTGATTTTGGAGGATGTCCTGAGACGTCCCTACATCACAGCCGGATTTACTGCTGTTTTGTTGATGCTCCCGTTGGCCATTACCTCAACAACCGGATGGCAACGGCGCTTGAAGCGCAACTGGGTGAAGTTACACAAAATTGTCTATATATCGGGTATTGCGGCAGTTCTGCACTTTATTTGGTTAAGAAAAGGGTTCCAGACAGAACCATTGATCTACGCTGCTATTTTGATCCTGTTACTCAGCGTGCGACTGGTCAAAAAATTCAATCCAACCCGCCCATAACAAAACTATTGGCTATGGGTTTGTACCCAACTAACGATACTTCCTGTATCCATTGCGCCATTCTGACGAGCGTAGTCTTTGCCCTGACGGAATAGCATCAAGGTCGGGATGCTCTGAACTGCGTACCTGGCAGCCAGATCCTGTGCTTCATCAATATTGACTTTGGCCAGACGAACCTGGGGCTCCAGGCTTTTGGCCGCTTTCTCAAAAGCTGGCCCCATCATCTTGCAGGGACCACACCAAGGCGCCCAAAAATCGATCAGCACAGGTAAGTCATTATGCGAGACAAAGTGAATAAAATTTTGGCTGCCAAGTTCTGCAGGTTGCCCGGTGAAAAAGGGCTTCTTACATTTGCCACAGACTGGATTGCTATTCAGCCTGACGGCAGGAAGCCGGTTTCGTGCCCCACAACTGGTACAAACAAGATGGATTGCCTGATCGCTTTTGGTCTCTGTCAATTGTTCAGCTCCTTCACTAAAAATCCATTTTCAGAATATATTCCCACTTCAGACAATTGGGTTGATCCTGATCATTTTGTTAACGGATTGTGTTGTTTAAGTCCTGCTTCAAAACTATAGCGATGCTATGGTTTACAACATTCAGGTTTCATAATCTTTGTCAGGGTACAGGCTTTCAACATAGGTGGTCAGATGAGCAATCAGTCATTGAAGGGCAGATACACTCAATTTTTAGTCCCTGGAAATAAAATGCGATTACTGCTTTCACCAAGCCTGGTTTATCTTCCATGAAGCAAGCTATTTTGGTCTTAAATGCAGGCTCATCCAGCATTAAGTTTGCTTTGTATCCGACTGATAAATATAAAGAAAATTACATTGTTTCAGGCGCCATAACCAAGCTTGGAAGCCAGCCGGAATTTAAAGCCAAAACCGCCGAGGACGTGACACTTAAAGAGCCGCAGATTCAAAACCTGGAGCGGGGTACCAGCTATGAGAATTTTATTCTTCAACTGCTGGACTGGATCGAATCTAACTGCGCTAGTTATCAGATCATTGGCGTGGGTCACAGAATCGTACATGGCGGTAAATTAGCCCATCCCTGCCTGATCACTGCTGAGCTAATGGAGCAACTGGAAAAATTTGCCTCTCTCGCACCATTGCACCAGCCACATAACCTGGGAGCTATCCGCACCCTAATGGCTGCAGGAGTGAACACCCCTCAGATTGCCTGTTTCGATACCAGCTTCCA
>JBFHKI010000247.1:0-3587 GCA_041595415.1 Pseudomonadales bacterium
ACTCTTGTACTATCCGCACCCTTGGGAGGGGGGCAAAGTCAATAAATAGGAGTAGGAAATGACAACAGAAACAGAGCTACAGGCACGTAGTGGCAACAAATGCGAATTATGTTCGGCTGTTGAAGGCCTTGCAGTTTTTGCGGTGCCTCCAAGTGATGATGACAGCGCGGATCAGTCGATTTTGATCTGTTCGACCTGTCTGGAGCAGATTGAAGATCCGGAAAAGGTCGACGTGAATCATTGGCGCTGCCTGAATGACAGTATGTGGAGTCAGGTACCAGCGGTACAGGTAATGGCTTGGCGCATGCTCAAGCGACTCAGCAGTGAAGGCTGGCCTCAGGAACTGCTGGATATGCTCTATCTGGATGAAGAAACCCAAGCCTGGGCTGAAGCCTTGGATCAGCAGGAATCTGGAAGCGAGATTGTGCACCAGGATTGTAATGGTGCGGTGCTGAGCTCCGGTGATACCGTAGTTCTTACCAAAGACCTGAATGTTAAGGGTGCTGGCTTTACCGCCAAGCGTGGAACTGCGGTGCGTGGTATATCGCTGGACCCCAATAATGCCGAACATATTGAGGGCCGAGTAAATGGTCAGCGAATTGTTATTCTCACCAAGTTTGTTAAAAAATCCTGATTCAGTGTGAGGGCTGATTCCTACACGAATGTAGGCATTCTGGCACTGGCAAACGCCTTTGCTTTTTTATCAATGCCTCTGGTGATTTTTATCGCCAGCTTGGTGGGAACCAAGCTGGCGTCATCGCCGGACTGGGCGACTATACCTGTGGCAGCAACAGTTGTCGGAACTGCGGCGGGAATATGGCCTGTTTCCAGAGTGACTTACCGTTTCGGGCGCAAGCCGGCTTCCTTCGTCTTTCTCTGGATTGGTGTGCTGGCCTGCATGTTGGCAGCTCGGGGTATTGTGGGTGAAGACTTCCGTTTGTTTTGTAGTGGAACCTTTTTGATAGGTTTTTCAGTAGCTGCAGTGCAGCAGTTCCGGTACGCGGCCATCGAATGCCTGGGTACTGATCGGGCTGCGACAGCAGCTTCCATTATTTTGAGTGGCGGGATTATTGCGGCTTTTGCAGGGCCGGAATTGGCGGTTTCGGCAAAGGATCTGACAACGACTGAATTTGAAGGGGCATTCTGGCTGGCAGGAGGTTGCATGGCCATAGCCAGCTTGATATTGCTTTTATTCCGGTCGGCACCTGTTATTAAAATGGATATATCCACGCCGCCCCAGTCTTTTCGTCAAATGCTCAACCCGGGATTTTGTTTGGCAATTTGCAGTGGGGCGGTAGGATATTTTCTGATGAGTTTCATTATGACGGCGACGCCAATCAGCATGCATCATCATTTTATGCACTCACTGGAAGACACCAAGTTTGTGATTCAGAGCCATATCATGGCGATGTTCTTGCCGGCTCTGGTCAGCCCGGTTTTGTTCCGCTGGTTTGGCATATTTAATATGATAAAAATAGGCTTTGCGGCTTATGTCTTGGCTATTTCGCTAGGCATATTCTATACCAGTGTGGTGGGTTTCTGGGTGCAGCTGGTGTTTTTGGGCGTCGGTTGGAGTTTTCTCTTTATCGCTGGCACAGCTTTGTTGTCAGCGAACTATCTGCCGCAAAATCGTTTGAAAGCGCAAGCGCTCAATGATGGTTTGATTTTTGGTTTACAAGCGGTAGCCTCGGTAAGTGCGGGCATGGTGATGGCAAAGCTGAATTGGGCAGGTTTGGTAACTATGGGTTTTATACCCTTGCTGCTTCTACTGCTGGCCATGTTTTGGTTTTGGATTGATGCAAAAAAAATATCGCGGGCTGCAGAGAGATAGTGATGAGAATAATTTTAGTTGTTTTGGTGACGGTTACCGTGCTGCTGGGCGTAAGCCCTTATTTTATTGGCGGCAAAATTGAATCTGTCGCACAAGACTATGTCGAGCAGTTGCAGGCGCCTGGATACAGATACAGTCTGGAGGTGGCTCGTGGTTATCGCAGCTCCAGGCTTAATTATCAGCTTGAGGTTGATCCCGACTTTTTAGCCAGCTACTACGCACTTAGCGACGATCAAACGGAAGAAATAATCGAAGCATTGAGTCAATTTGAAATAGAGCTGCAAGTTCAGCACGGCCCTCTGTTAACAGCGAATGGTTTGGGGTTTGGCTTGGCGGATATCTCGATGGATATCATTCCTGAAGGCTCCCGACTGGAGCGTTTGTCCCTGACAGCAGAAGAAGCTCTGATCAGTGCCCGAGGTCGAATAAACTTTTCCGGTGACGGGATGGTGCACTATCAAATACCGGCAACTCGTTTTGTTGACCCGGGAAGGGGTGTTGAAAGTCGTTTTAGTGGATTGGAAGGTGAATTGAATTTTGAAGGCTTTGGATATTCGTTCACAACTTGGGCAGCGTCCGAAGGGGGGCTGATATCCATGACAGATATGATAAGCCTTGAGTTTGGGCAAATGGATTTTTCGGCGCAAATGACTATGGGTCCAGACTACAGTTGGGTAGCTAACAGTCTTGGAAGTTTGCAGTTCGAAGAGCTGAATATCGATGCTGCGGAATTTATTGGTCAGTTGCATCAACTCGATTTGGGCTTTGCGGTAACTGATGGTGAAACATCCGCAAGTAGCAGTATCGAATATCAGATTGCCTTTGATGATCTGAGGTTTAACGAGTTGCTTGTTGAAGATGGAGAGTTGTCGATTGCCTACGAGAACCTTGGCAAATCTACAATGCAAAACTATATGGATCTCGTGGCAAATTTGCCTCTGAATGATGCGCAGGCAGTGGATGCTGCATTGATGCAATTTGCCCTCAGTGAATTTCCGGAGGCCCTCAGCCATAGTCCGGCGATTGCCTTGCCTCGTCTGGCTTTCAGCCATGAGGGACGGACATTTGAAGGCCGCTTCCGTACCTCTGTGGACGCGCAGAATTTGCCTGGGCAAATAAGTCCATTGCGTTTGGATTTGTTGTTGCCCGCGCTTACTGCTGAATTGTCCGTCGACAGCGATGAATCGCTCTTGAATGAGATTTTGGCCTGGCAGGCGGCCAGTGGCATCGATGCCAGCTTAAGTGCTAATCCTGACCTGGAGATTAGTCCGGAAATGCGACAAACCATGATAGACCAGCAAGCCAGCATGTCTTTAGGCATGGCTGTCGCCCGTGGTTTTGCATTGCGCGAAAATGGTCGTATCCGAGCCGACCTGAAGCTTGCAAACCGGATATTGGATATCAATGGCAATGCAATGCCATTACCTTTTTAGAAAAAATTGGACAAGTTACACAGATAAGGAAAGCTATATGGAATACCTTCATACCATGATTCGGGTTGCCGATCTGGATGCCAGTCTCGAGTTCTTTTGTAAAGGGCTAGGGATGGTAGAAATTAGTCGCAGGGATCACGAAAGAGGCAAATTTACCCTCGTTTTTCTTGCCGCCCCGGCAGACAAGAATCAGGCAAAAAAGAACAAAAGTCCCATGTTGGAGTTGACCTATAACTGGCCGACAGAGAAAGGTGTAGAAAGGTTACGCGGCGGTCGTAATTTCGGGCATCTGGCTTACAGAGTGGAGAATATTTACCAAACCT
>JBFHKI010000248.1:0-3586 GCA_041595415.1 Pseudomonadales bacterium
GCTCAACGCGAACGGGACTCCGCGCTGGCCCGATGTTCAGCAATTGGAAGTTGCTGCCTCAGGCCCAACTGCCGAACAAATCGCCGAAGCTGAAGCTAATGCCGATGGCCTATTCCGGGTTTGGTCTTGGGGGCGCTTGGAAGGGGGCTGGTGGTTTTTTGCCGATCCGGATGCGTTTCCTCTGACCCAGGCAGCACTGGACAAGTTTGCTACCTGGAATGAATACACAGACAACCCGCAATTGCAGTGCACCCCTCCCGGGATGCCATTGACCATGGGCAACCCCTATCCGATTGAGTTTGTTCAACATGATGAAAACACAATCGTCATGTATGCTCATGAATTTGATGTTACTCGGGTTATTCATCTGAACGCCAAGCCAGTTCCGACAGTGGAAGAAACCAATATGGGTTATTCCGTTGGCTACTGGGAAGATGACAATACCCTGATAGTTGATACAACCAATATCAACTACCCATATTTCAACCGCGTGGGTATTTCATCCGGGCCGGACCTGACAGTTCACGAGAAATTTATTGTGAACGAAGAAGAGGGCAAGCTGCATTACTTCACCACAATCACCGATCCATGGGCATTGACTGAGCCATACACCAAAGAACTACTTTGGGTCTGGGTGCCCGGCCAGGAGCTTGGAACCTACGGTTGTGAGGTTTCGGAAGTCTACGCTCAGTAGGCAGGCAGTATTGACCGAATAAACCCCGCTCTTCAGGCGGGGTTTTTTTTCCGAAGTAACCGGTGCAAAAGGTGGGTACAGGTTAAATTGTTAATAGGATCGAGCTTGTCTGCCAATTCATTTACAGGTCAGACTTGTTAGTATCGAAAACCTGCCATTAGCAGGAAGTTTTATTTTGGGGACATTTATGAAAAAGCTAGTTGAGTTGTTGTTGCCAGTACTTGCTATTGGGCTTTTTGTACTGCCGGGTGGTGTTTTTGCCCATCATTCCACATCCGAATACCCGGACGAAATATCCGAGATAGAGGGTGTGGTAACGAAAAAATTCTGGAAAAACCCTCATGCAATCTTTCACGTAGTAACCGATCAGGGGGTTGAGTGGGCTGTTGAAGGCAGTGCGGTTACTGCCTTGTCCCGGCGAGGCATTACCCCCGATCTTTTTGACGTAGGGGATCGCCTGAAAGTGGCGGGGCGCGCATCGATGCGCCGTGACAACAACATGATTATGTCGAATATTCTCCTGGCGGATGGTCGAGAGCTGACACTAAGCAATAATGGCGCTCGTCGTTGGCCAGAGGTCGCGGCGGCTGAACGTGTCATCGATGGCCCAACGCCTGAGCAGATTGCCGAAGCGGAAGCCAATGCCGATGGGATTTTTCGTGTTTGGTCTTTTGCAGATCGCCCCGACTGGTTTTTCGGCGATCCGGATCAATACCCATTGACCCAGGCGGCGCTGGACAAATTTGCCACTTGGAATGAATACACCGGAAACCCTCAGCTGCAATGTATTCCTCCCGGTATGCCCATCACTATGGGGAATCCCTACCCGATCGAGTTTGTGCAGCATGATGAAAATACTATTGTGATGTATGCCCACGAGTTTGACGTGACGCGCGTGATTCATCTCAATGCCGAGCCCGTGCCTACAGTAGAGGAAACCAATATGGGCTATTCCACCGGCTACTGGGAGGATGAAAACACCCTGGTGGTGGACACCATCAATATCAACTACCCCTACTTCAACCGGGTGGGTATTTCATCCGGCCCTGATCTGACCGTCCATGAGCGTTTTATCATCGATGATGAAGCAGGCGAGATGAGTTACTTCAGCACTGTAACTGATCCCTGGGCGTTGACCGAGCCCTACGCTGTCAGAGAGCTGCACTGGGAATGGGTGCCCGGCCAGCAGTTGGGAACCTACGGTTGTGAAGTGTCAGAGGTTTATGCTCTGCCAGAGAGCTAAAACTGCAATAGTTTTTTGATGAAACCCCGCTCCAGGAGCGGGGTTTTCTGTTTGGGATATCAAGCAGATTAAAAAGGTTTTGGAGTTAACGCCAGTTGGATTCCCATTCGGCGACCATTTCGGCGAGAAGCTGTGGGTGTTGCACAGCCCGGTTCCGGTGGCTGAACAGTCGGTCGCAACAGTCAATACTGCCGCGCAGCCAAGGTGGCTAAACGGATTCTTTCATAGGCCTCAGACCTCTAATTTCAGCATTTCCACCAAATTGCCACTGAGGATGGCTTCTTTGTCTGCATCACTGAGGAAGTCGGCATTCAATACGGTATCCAGGGTTTCCGGCCAGGCAAAGGGCATATCGGTTCCGTAAACGATTTGGCTAACACCTGTTTCGGCTACCAGGTGGCGTAGCCCCTCATCGGAAAATACCATGGTGTCTATGGAAATTTGGTCCTTGAGATATTCGCTTGGTGGGCGAGTATTTACACAGTTGGCACCACCGCGCTCACAGGCATATTCGGTGCGACCGAGGTAGGAGGGCAAATAGCCTCCGCCGTGTGCAGCACAGAGTTTTAGATTGGGGAAGCGGTCCAGAGTGCCTTCCAGGATCATACGGGTCAGGAATACAGTAGTTTCGAGCGGGTTACCAATAATATTTGCCAAGCCCCCGACATTCCCAAGAGAGCCAGGTTGAACCACATTGGTACCGTTGTCGGGATGAACAAAAATGGGAACACCCAGTTCTTCCGCTTTGGCCCAAAAGGGGTCATATTTTTTGTCCGAGGGAACCTGTCCCTGAACATGGCCGCCCACCGAAGCGCCACGGTGCCCCAGTTCTTTGACCGCGTATTCGAGTTGATCGGCAGCCAGTTCCGGATGCTGTATGGCTGGAGAGCTGAGGGCAACAAAGCGATCCGGATAACGGTTGCACCAATCAGTTAAACCCTCATCATTTATCCGAACAATTTGTGCAGCCTTGTCCGAATCTGCCACATACCACCAAAAGCGATTAACACTTAAGGCGGCGACATCAATGCCGCGGGCATCCATCTGTTCTAAGCGTTGCGGTTTCAGGGTGAGGAAGTCGCTGAGGTCTGCGTTTTGCATTGAGGTGCCGGCAATAATCGGGGCCACTTCCTGAAACAGACAGTGCGCGTGGATATCAATGACTTTGATTCGCTTACCACCAATGTGAATTTCCCGGCGCGCCTGGGCGAAGCTTGGTTTCAGTGCGGTCAAACCGGCAGTTGCGGTGGCAGTTTGACCTATAGCGGTTAAAAATTTTCTTCGGTTCATCATCTTGTCCCCCCGGAAAGAAAACAGAGTATATAGCGAACCGGGATTTAGTTCAGTTATAGGTGCTTGGGCCGGATATGATTGGGGTAGTGTTGCTATGAAAACCAGATGGAGCATGTGAGCTGAGAATCGCCAACTGTTTGACGATTAACAATTATTTAACTCTTATGTATATACATAAGAATATGTATGTATATAATAATGATTGTTAATGAGTTGGCAGGAGGTGCCTATGAAATACTCACTTGAAAATGAAATCGCCCCTTCGGTTATTTGGTTGGTAACTATCGGAGTGGCGGTGATGGTAGCTGGACTTATGATGGCGGGCTACTAGATATAAGCAATACACCAAAGAAGCC
>JBFHKI010000249.1:0-3579 GCA_041595415.1 Pseudomonadales bacterium
CGCGATAGGCTTCACCCGCTTCAGTTAACTCTACACCACCCGGACGTCGAGCACCCGGCGCCCCCATTCCTCCCGGAGGCCCACCTGGTCCAGCTGCCGCATTGGGGCCGCTGATCGCTCCAACCAGTCGCTGCTGCGCAGCCCAGTCACCGCCAATATTCGGGTCGCCCCAAGCAGTTTTTGAGGGCCGACCAGCCAACAAATCTTCAATTTGCGTATCATCCAACTGTGCATAACGCTCAATTGCCGGGCCGCCATTAAATGAAATAGTCTCGATATAGCAGCCGAGAGGATCTCGACGTGCGGCAACACCTTCGATGTGCACAGGTGTTCCGTTCTCGAACATCTCGGGAGTCCAGCCGGAACGGCGTAATACCGAAGAGGCACGCATTTCACAGTTCCAGGTTGCCACCTCACCATTCTCGTCAGTCACATCGACATATACGTAAGCATGAGGATTTACAAAAGCCAGATCAGATATAACACCCGTCAGTTCCAATAGCTTAGTCGCATCAAACTGGCCGTTTGTGCCGTGATGAGCCATGGTTGGCGTCGACATAACAGCCGACAAGCCAATCAAAGCGATTAATTTTTTCATACAGATATTCCCCAACATATTTAATATAAACACAGCTTCAGTTTGCGACACTGTGTTTCTTTCTTTACCAAATCAATTGGCTTAACCTTTCTTGGCAAAGAATCCGATTATTGCACAACTTGCTTACAGCAGCTGCTTTACCCTGAGAAGAGGTTTAGGCTAAAGTCCTTCATTAAGAATTCCTGCAAACGGAATAGAAAACTGCATAACCTGGGGGAGGAACATGCAAAAAATATTTTTCAACCTGTTACTACTGAGTCTTATCGGCCTCTACGCACCATCAACACTTGCGCACCATTCATTTGCTGCCACCTTCAAAGATGACGAAACCAGTAGCGTCGATGGTGTGGTAACCGACTTTAAATTCCGCAACCCACACGTACTTATTTATCTGGATGTTACCAATGCCGACGGCAGTCTTACCCAATGGATGGCCGAAGGCTCTTCTGCAACCAGCTGGCGCCGATCGGGCTGGCAAAATGACAGCATCAAAGTAGGTGACACTATGCGTATCAGCGGTAGTGCCACCATCGACGGCTCGCCAATGGTCGCCATTGATGAAATGTATTTGCTCGATCCAGCAACAAGAAAGGTCGTTGCAGAGCTCTCCAGCAACGAGGATCCGCAAGTTTCGCTTGGTCGTGGTGCTACCGCCCAGCAGGAGGCAGCTCCCTACTTTATCCCCCTGACAAGACCCGGTGGTGAACCAAACTTCACTGGCAGAACCATGCAAACGTCGAACAGGAATATCAGCCCTGCTACCTCCGGTGGTCCGGATGGCAATGACGCACCAATGCCCTATAACGAGACCGGCCTTGCCGCTCTTCAAGCCTGGGATTTAACAAATGACCCCCAGGTATTCTGCGATCCTCCGGGAGTTGTCCGTCAGGCGGGTTACACCCCCTATGGATTTATTCTTAACCAATATGACGATCACATAACTATCGAATACGAAGAGTACGGCACCCGCCGTTCGGTATTTTTTGATGATGAGCTGCCCAAGCCCGGCGTTCGCAGCCATATGGGCGACTCTGTGGCCCGATACGAAGGTGATTCGTTAATTATTGAAACCGTAAACCTGTTGCCCAATGCCAGTGGGCACCGTGGCAAACCCCTGAGTGAAAACGCGCGGGTTACCGAAGTTTATACTCGCATTGACCATCCGGAAGCCGGCTCTGCCGTCAAGGTTGAAACCACTGTGGTCGATCCGACATTTTTAACTGAGCCATGGACCATTACTCGCTACAAGGCCTACTCACCAGATTACGAATATATCGAGAACGAGTGCGAGCCGCCTCTACGTGAGCGTCCAGCCAACGTTTTCCAATATTCTGATTTTGACCTTCAGTTTATCGACTGACCCTGAAAAGGATGATTAATGTGGCCTGGCGCACAAAGCTTTTAACGGGCGCATTTTGCGCCCTGATGTTCAGCCCAATTGTTCAGGCTCATCACTCCTTTTCGGCGACCTACGATCTGGACCGGCAGGTTTCAGTTGAGGGTGAAATTACCCGGTTTTCTTTCAAAAACCCGCATATGCTTATCTACCTTAAATCAACAGATGCAAATGGAGAGACAAGCAACTGGATGATTGAGGGCGAAGCGGCCACCAGATACCGTCACGCCGGCTGGGATCGAGACACTCTTAAACCCGGTGACCGTATCCGTGTTTCCGGTAGCGGTACCCACGATGGTTCACCCATGGTTTATATCGAGGATGTCTATCTACTCAACCCGGCCACCGGCGCAGTAATGGCCACGCTGAACCACAATATCAATTTACAGCCTGCGCTGGGGTCCGATCCTGAAGAACAGGTAAAGACCATCCCTCTTACCCTGCCCAATGGTTTGCCAAATTTCACTGGAGCCTGGGTAGAAAACCGCGCCACCTCGGCCAAACCACCCTGGGGGCGCGATCCCGAGTTTCCCTACAATTCACTGGGCGCGGTGATTCAGTCCAGCTGGGACGTAAGCAACGATCCACAAATTTTTTGCGAGCCGGCCGGAGTGGTTCGCAAATCCGGCTTTACCCCGCACCCTCTGGCAATCCAACAATTTGATGATCGCATAGTGTTTAACTACGAAGAATACAGCGGCACCCGAACTGTATTCCTGTCAGACGCACTGCCGGAGGCTGGGGCAAAAAGCCCTATGGGTGATTCTGTGGCACGCTATGAGGGAGACAAGCTTATTATTGAAACAGTGAACTTGCTCAGCAACCCGACCAGCCTGCTGGGCAATTACTATAGCGATCAAGCCCGGGTTACCGAAATCTACAGTCGTGTCGACGACCCGCTCTACGGCTCACAGATCACCACGGTAATGACCCTGACCGACCCCGGCTACCTCAGCGAACCCTGGACCATTAGCCGGACAAAACTCTACGCCGATGGTTACCAGCTCACCGACACCGAGTGTACGCCGCCACTACGTCAACAGGCTCCTGCCATACAGTTGCCGGGTTAATTAAATTCGGGGTTCCAGCTAAATTTTTTCAGCGGAATTTTGCCTGAAGGGGCAAAAACTACCTCTTCGGCCTCCAGACGTTTGCGCTGTCTCAGGTAGGGCTGGCTGTTTTCTGTAAAAGAAACTCTACCCTGGGCATTGATCACCCTGTGCCAAGGTAATTTGCTATCCGCCGGCAGATTTTTTAACACTGCGCCCACCTGACGGGCATAACCGGGATAACCCGCCAATCTGGCCACCTGTCCGTAAGTCGCCACACGGCCTTCGGGAATTTGCGCCACAACCTGCCAGATAGCTTCTCGCATAGACAAGTCCACAACCGGTCGGCCCGAAAATTCCAGCCCCTACTTATTGCCCCAAATTTTGGCGACCGCTCGATCCGTGCCGAGAGCACCAATAATCAGGGCCAGGCAACCAACAGCAAAAAATACCAGCATCGGCACCAACACAACAAACTCGCCGGAACTGACCAGGCTCGCGGCTAAACCCATGGATAACAAAACAAAAAGGCCACC
>JBFHKI010000250.1:0-3576 GCA_041595415.1 Pseudomonadales bacterium
GAGGGCATCTACCTCACCACCTCGCTGGACATTGTCGAAAACGTTGCACATGGTGCCGGACCGAGCAAATGGCGTTTTATTCTGGGCTACGCCGGCTGGAGCGCCGGGCAATTGGAAAGCGAACTGGCGGGAGACTCCTGGATAACAACCCCGACAACTGCTGAACTCTTGTTCGAAACCGAGCCGACGGAACTGCTCCGTCAGGCAATGTCCCAACTTGGAGTCGACTACAGCCGACTTGGCCAAATTACCGGCAGCGCCTGAATGAACCAGCAGATGCTCTGTTTTGACTTTGGCCTTAGCAGCATTGGCATCGCCACAGGCCAAAGCGAAATGGCCATCGCAACACCTCTGACCGAAATCAGGGCCAAGGACGGTGTACCGGACTGGCAGCAGGTCGGAAAATTAATCGCCGAGTGGCAGCCCAAAAAGCTGATCGTTGGCCTCCCTTTGAATATGGATGGCAGCGAAAGCCATCTCAGCCAGCGAGCCCGTAAATTTGGCAATCGGCTTGAAGGGCGATTTGGATTAAAGGTAGTTATGGTGGACGAGCGACTTACCAGCCGCTCCGCCAAAGAAGAAATGACCGATCTGGGTCATAAGGGAAACTACAAAAACAAACCGGTCGACTCGGTGGCTGCCTGCCTGATTCTGGAGCAGTATTTCAACAGCCAAAATTAACGGCTAACTAAAAGAGTCCACCTCTGGAACCTTTGTCCTCTTCCAGCTTCAACCCATCATTGCCGTCTGTATCGGATGAAGCCATATCCCCGACCGAATGCAATTTAATCATCAATCGTAAATCGTTTTTGCTGTCCGCATGTTTGATAGCTTCGTCGTAACTGACAATACCTTCGTTGTAGAGCTCATAGAGTGCCTGATCAAAGGTCTGCATGCCCAGCTCACGTGATTTTGACATGATCTCCTTGATTTCATGCACTTCGCCTTTCTTGATCAAATCCCCTATCAAAGGAGTATTGATCAAAATCTCAATTGCAGCACGACGCCCTCCATCCACAGTGGGAATTAACTGCTGTGCGACAAAGGCGCGCAAGTTAAGCGAAAGATCCAACAAAAGCTGATCGCGACGATCCGAAGGGAAAAAGTTGATAATTCGATCCAGTGCCTGGTTGGCATTGTTGGCGTGCAAGGTAGCAAACACCAGATGTCCGGTTTCTGCGAAGGAAACTGCATGCTCCATTGTCTCGCGAGAACGAATCTCACCGATCAGGATCACATCCGGAGCCTGCCGCAAGGTGCTGTGCAAAGCATTTTCCCAACTCAGGGTATCCACACCCAATTCTCGTTGCGTAATGATGCACCCCTTGTGTTCGTGCACAAACTCGATCGGGTCTTCAATGGTAATAATATGCCCGTTACCGTGCTCGTTTCGGTAACCGATCAAGGAAGCCAGAGAGGTTGATTTACCCGTGCCGGTACCACCGACAAAGATAATAATGCCCCGCTTGTTCATAGAGAGTTCTTTCAGAATTGGCGGTAACTTCAGATCTTCCGGAGTGGGTATCTCTGTAGGAATTCTTCTCAACACCATGCCTACCGCACCGCGCTGAAAAAATGCATTTACCCGAAAGCGACCACCCTGCTTTGAAACAATAGCGTAGTTGAGCTCCTTGTCTCTCAGAAACTCCTCTTTTTGCCACTCTTCCATGGTAGCGAGAGTCATATCTCTGGTTTGCGCGCCGGTCAGAATAGCCTTGCCGACGTTATGGATTTTTCCATGGGCTTTTAAACCGGGAGCGCGACCCTCGGAGATAAATAAATCCGAGCCATCCTTATCCAGCATGAGTTGCAGTAAGGGTTCTATATCCATGAGTGATTTCTCTGACATCTGGTAATTGAGGAGTTAAAAGGCCGCTTAGAAATTTTCTGGCATCTTCGCACGATCTCTGGCCTGCTCGCGGGAAATCACCTTCCGGTTCACCAAATCCAACAAGCACTGATCCAGGGTCTGCATACCCATCTGCTGCCCGGTTTGAATTGCCGAATACATCTGCGCAATTTTGTCTTCCCGAATCAGGTTTCGAATAGCGGGTGTAGCAATCATGATTTCATGAGCTGCCACCCTGCCGCCACTGACTTTTTTCAGCAGGGTTTGTGAAACCACTGCCTTGAGAGACTCGGACAACATGGTCCGAACCATAGCTTTTTCTGCCGCCGGAAATACATCCACAACCCGGTCAATGGTTTTTGCTGCCGAGTTGGTGTGCAGGGTTCCAAATACCAGGTGACCTGTTTCCGCAGCGGTCAGGGCCAAGCGGATAGTTTCCAGATCCCGCAGCTCACCCACCAGAATAATATCCGGATCTTCCCGTAAGGCCGAGCGCAAAGCTGCATCAAAACCATGTGTATCGCGATGCACCTCACGTTGATTCATCAGACACTTTTTAGATTCGTGAACAAATTCGATGGGATCCTCGATTGTGAGAATATGCTCGTACTTGTTCTCATTGATGTAATCGATCATGGCTGCCAAGGTGGTACTTTTACCCGAACCTGTCGGTCCAGTGACCAGCACCATGCCATTGGGCTGCATACAGATATCCTTGAACACATTTCCCATACCCAACTGCTCCATAGTCAGTACTTTGGATGGAATGGTTCTGAACACCGCACCGCAGCCGCGATTCTGGTTAAAGGCGTTGACCCGGAAACGCGACAAGCCGGGAATTTCAAATGAGAAATCTGTCTCCAAAAGCTCTTCAAAATCTTTACGCTGCTTGTCGTTCATCACCTCATAAACCAGGCTGTGAACCTCCTTGTGCTCCATGGAAGGCAGGTTAATTCTGCGCACATCGCCGTCGACGCGTATCATGGGCGGCAGTCCGGCAGAAAGGTGCATATCAGAAGCGCCCTGCTTAACGGCAAAAGCTAAGAGTTCAGTAATATCCATCGACTAGGTTCCGCTGTAAGAAGATGTCCAGAATATCCGAAAAGATTGAGAGCGTACAAACCCGACTTTTAAAAGCCGCTCAGCAAAACCCTCCCCCCCTGCTTTTGGCGGTCAGTAAAACGCGTCCGGCGTCTGATATTCGTGAAGCCGCAAACTGCGGCCTGATCCATTTCGGTGAAAACTACGTTCAGGAAGCTCTGGAAAAAATATCCGAACTCCAAGACCTGCAACTGATTTGGCACTACATTGGCTCTATACAGAGCAACAAAACCGGTGCCATTGCCGAAAATTTTGATTGGGTTCACACCCTGGATAGAGCCAAAATCGCTCACCGCCTGTCAGGGCAACGCCCCGAGTCGCTGCCGGATTTGAATGTCCTGATCCAGCTGAATATAGACGACGAGGACAGCAAGGCCGGCGTCAGTGTCGGAGCAATTGAAGAGCTGGCGGAAATAGTTTGCGACCTTCCGCGCCTCAGACTTCGCGGTCTGATGGCCATTCCCAGACCGCGTTCAGATTACGATGAGCAACTGGATATTTGTCGCAGGATAAAATCCCATTTTGATACTTTAAAACAGCGGCATGCTGAAATTGATACACTCTCGCTGGGCATGTCCGCTGACCTCGAAGCGGCCGTTGCCGCCGGAAGCAATCTGGTTCGTATC
>JBFHKI010000251.1:0-3571 GCA_041595415.1 Pseudomonadales bacterium
CAACCGCGTAGCAGTGTCGGCTCTGTGGGCAATGGCAATGTAGGGGTCTCGCTGAACGGTGTGATTTTGGCTGCCCCGGCCCCGGTTGACGCTATTCTGGGTGCCGCCACCATTGCTGCCTTTGACGACTGCGGCGGACATGTAAATCCTTTTGACGGTTACCACTATCACGGGGCTACCGGTTGCTCCGAAGGTGACACACCTGTAGACGGGCACAGCGCTCCGGTGGCATACGCGCTGGATGGCTATCTGATTTATTCCAACTCCGAGCTGGACAATGGCAATGAAGATACCGATCTGGATGTCTGCCGCGGGCACTCGGATGCTACACGTGGTTATCACTACCACGCCGCCAGTGCTGCGGAGAATTTGTTTATCGGTTGTTACAGCGGGGAAATAGCGCGATGAAGATTGGAATCAAATCTGTTCTGTTGGCAGGGATAGCGGTAGTTTCCCCGGCTCTCTTGGCGCACGAGGGAAATTTAAGCAGTGCCCCTTGGGACGCCTGTGCGGACAAGCAACAGAACAATGTCTGCTCCTTTACCAATGCCCATGAGGATCTGTTTCAAGGCACTTGTCAGTCTATGTCAGACAGCCTTTATTGCGTACGCAATCAGCCGATTGTGCGCAGTGATGCAGAAATAGAATCCGGCGACTCCACCGAAGAGTCTCATTCTCATAGGCACCACTAGTGAAAGGATTTGGATGTCAGCCGGGCCTGTTCTGAGCGCATTTCTTCAAAAATACGGTTGATACGGTGGGCCAGTTCAAAATCCAGTTCTGTCAGCTGCTTCTCGGAGTGTGTGCTCAGACGGATATGAACCCTGTTGTAGCTGTTGCTCCAGTCCGGGTGGTGGTTAAGCTCCTCAGCCTGTGAAGCAACCCGCGACATAAAGGCAAAGGCAGCACGAAAATCGACAAAGCGGAAGTCGCGGCCAATTTCCTTGTTGTTGGTTGCCAAATGCCAACCGGGGGCCAGGTTTTTAATATCAATCATCAGACTGTTCCCGGTGGATAAAGAGGTTATTCTAACCCGGCTTTAGAACATCTGGCTTATTTGAAAAACCAGCAGTCCGAAACAGAGCAGGGCGCCAGTCAGGGGGAAGCTGGGCAGATGGATGGCATTCTTGTCCAGACCATCTGGATCTATGCGTTTTACTCGCCACAGCGCCAGATTCACAAGGCAAAAAATACAAAGAATGATAAAGCTGGTGGTTCGGGCCAACTGTTCCAGTGGCAGCCAGAGAGCAAATGCTGCGGTTAAACCGCTAACCACCAATGTTGCCAGCCAGGGCGTGAGAGTTTTTGGTGACACCGATCCGAAAATTTTCGGTGCCCGCCCCTGAATTGCCATACCGTAGAGCACCCTTGCGCCCATTATTATTTGCGCCAGAACTCCATTGATAATGGCCAGCAAGCTGATCAGTGCAATCCATGTGGCGGCGCCGGGATGGTGCAGGTATACCAGGTCGTAAATAGGCGCTTCGGATGCACTCAGGCTGTCCATCGGCATAGCCAGAACAGCGATCAATGCAATCAGGATATACAACACGGCCGAGATAGACAGGGCCAGAATAATCCCCAAAGGCATGGTGCGCTCAGGCTGTTTGACCTCCTCCACAATATTGACCATATCTTCGAAGCCGATAAAGGCGTAAAAGGCCAGAAAGGATCCGGCCAATACGCCAATCCAGGCTGCACCATTGGCCGGAATGGATAGCTCGGCGGCTCGCTGCGGAGCTTCGAACAGGCTTTCCCCCGCAAACCATATCACCAGCACCAGGCCCAGTACTTCCAGCAGGGTAATAACACCGGCAACCCACAGGGATTCGGAAATTCCCCAAAGTGCCAGACCGCCGATAACGCCGACAATCAAGAGTACACCCAACAAAGGCTGTAGTTCGATAAAGGTGGCCAGATAGCCGAGAAAGCCGGTGGTCAGTGTCGCTGCAGAGACGATGCCGGTAAGTATGACCAGATAGCCAACCAACTTGGTCAGTGTGGCACGGCTAAACCCCGCTTCCACATAGTAGGCTTCGCCTGAGCTGCGGGGGTAGAGGACAGTCAGCTGGCAGTAGCTCAAAGCCGTTACCCCGGCAACCACAGCGGCCAACAAAAAGGACAGGGGCGCCAACATGCCGGCTTGATTGGCGACTTTCCCAACCAGTACATAAATACCTGCGCCCAGAATGGTACCCAGGCCGTAGCAGGTCAAAAGGGGCAAACCAATACGACGCGCCAGAGGGCGATTGGTCATAAAGTCGGACATTTAAACTCCATGGCAGATCTTTGAATGAAGACTGCCAGAACTTCCATCTTTATGGTTTGATCCAGTCGATATTCAATTCAGACAACGGCACCAAAAAGACTGCCGACACCGGCGGTAACCGCCATCGCCAAAGCTCCCCAGAAGGTGACACGCAAGGCGCCGTAAAATTTGGGAGCACCTCCGGCGCTGGCTGCCAGAATGCCCAGACTCGCCAGAGACACCAGAGAGAAAATGGCGACCAGAGCTATGAGCCAGTCCTGGGGTGCTAGTGCGGCAGTCACCAGCGGCATGGCGGCACCGAGACTGAAGGTGACCGCTGAATAGAGTGCAGCCTGTATTGGTTTGGCACGACTGCTATCCACTATACCCAGCTCATCCCTGGCGTGAGCGGCAAGGGCATCGTGCGCCATCAACTGCTGGGCAACTTCACGAGCCAAAACCGGATCCAGTCCGCGCTCGCGATAGATGGCCGCAAGCTCTTCATGTTCATATTCCGGGTGATCCCTCAGATGTTTTTTTTCCAGCTCCAGATCGGCTTTTTCCGTATCGGCCTGAGAACTGACCGAGACATATTCCCCGGCGGCCATGGACATAGCACCGGCAACCAGCCCCGCCAGACCGGCCAGAAGAATATCGCCCGTTGCGGCCTGGGCCGAGGCGACGCCGATTATCAGGCTTGCAGTGGAGACAATGCCGTCATTGGCTCCCAATACCGCTGCACGAAGCCAGCCTATGCGTTGTGATTTATGGGTTTCGTTATGTTCCATCTTTTGTATCCACTATCCGGACCCTGATTCTAAACCAGTTCCCTATAGACTTGCCGGCTGCGTCCGCCGTTCTGCGGCTCTAAAAGTATTAATGCGACATTTTCAGAGAGGCTATTCTAGAATGAGGCAGATTCCTATAACTATAAAAGGCGGTTCCATGTCCTATTCAGCGGAAATCATTGAAGAGTTAAGTCTGCTCGCTCGTTTCAGTCTGGACTCTACCCAGGAGGGTTTGAAGATTCATTCCAGTGCCGAGCCAGATGTTATAGCGGCCAGCCAGAGATTGTTCGACAAGGGGCTGATATCTCAGGTGGATGGCGGATATCTCACCAATCTCGGTCTCAATGCTGCCGAACATGCACAAAAGCTGTTGCAGATACTCATTTAGCTTTTAAGCTGTGGGGTGTAATCGGGTTTTCTGGTAGCTCGATTCTGGTTAAAAGGTATTTATGCAGGAAAGGTCACCACCCCAGCGAAAAATTATCCATGTAGATATGGATGCCTTCTTTGCCGCTGTCGAGCAGCGGGATAATCC
>JBFHKI010000252.1:0-3500 GCA_041595415.1 Pseudomonadales bacterium
AGTTGAGGGTCTTCTGCGAAGGAGGCGAAAATTATCAGGCAGTCGTCCGGTTTGCCCAAAGCTTTTAATTTCTGGGCTGCCATACTGTCCCGATCCTTGATCTGTCCGGCATGGCTCAGGGCGATACAGGGAAGATTGGGGCGCTCGATAAGGTAGCCGTCAATAAGTTGTCGTTCGAAAAGCGCAGCGATATGAGATGAGTCTCTTGATCCTATTACAAATACTTTGCCGTCTTTGGTAAGTGTTGATGAGGTCAGTTGTGCTGCAAAAGCGATTTCCGGCGCCAGTCTTTCAATCAGTGTGTCGCGCATCTCCATCAAGTCGCGCAGGAAATTGAGTAGCGATTCATCCATCAGTTCTGATCCGGTACTTCAAATGCATTTTTTTGCCAATTGGTGTGCCTGGTGTCTATTGTCGAATCTATGGCAATCACATCGAAACGGCAATAGCGATTTTGATAACTTTGGTTTTCTTTTAACCATCTTTGTGCAGCCAGGATCAGCCGTTTCTGTTTTTGATGCGCCACGCTTTCCAATGCTGAACCATGACTTGTGTTTGAGCGAAATCGGACTTCGATAAAAACCAGCTCAGCTGCGTCTTCGGCAATGAGGTCAATTTCACCAAAAGGGTAGTTCACATTCGTGGCTATAAGCTTTAGTCCATAGTTACGAATAAGTTTTTGAGCAAATTTTTCAGCTTTGGTTCCGATTTTTTTAGTGTTGCCGGACGTTTTGCCAGGGTTATTTGTATCTTTATTGGACCAAGACCATTTTGTCGCCATCTATTCGTACCCATTCCATGGTTCTGCTTAGACTACCTGTTCTGCCAAGAAAGATGTTGCCAGTTTTGCCACGATAGCGAAAACCGGGGTCTTCAAACTGACGGAAACGACGGCTGAGATAAAAAGCATCTACCCCCATGGCCTCCAGTTTTTGTAGTTCGAGAGGAGTTGAAGATTCCGCTTGCTCCAGTGGTTGATCCTCTCGTGCTTGCCAGGGTGGAGATAAAAATTCCAGCGCGGCAAGATCCCGATTGTCTTCCGGGTCAGAGTTTTCATCGAATACTCGGGATGTGGCCAGTACGGGCACGTCCTGGGCAAAAAGGAATGCAAGTGTGGGGGTGACCTGTTTGGCCAGGGTGCTATTGCTGGCCAGAAATATAGTATCAATGTCTTGTCGCCGGCGCGGTGTGAATTCCAGGGCTTTGCCGAGCAGGCTTTGTAATTTGGTTTTGCGTTGTTCACTTTGGTCAACGTGAAAGGATTGCTCAAGACGTTGTGTAAGAGTGGTTGCGTCTGAGAGCCGGACCATGTCGTAAATTTGACGATCTTCCTGAAGCCAGTTTTCTGCAAAGGCTCCCGCGGCGCGTTCGCCAATTCCGCTATCTTCAATTATTACCAAGGCGTTTTTATAGCCTTTTTCAATGGCTGTCTGGGCCGCTTGATGCGCTTCGCTTTCCACTGCCAGTGAATAGCCGAGCTGATTGGGCGAAGGGTTATATTCTGTCGGAAGACTGTTGAGAAAGAGAGTCGGTAGTTCCTTGGGTATGACTCGGGTAAAGGCCTGCACGTTTTCGGCATCCAGAGGGCCGATAACCATGTCGAAGCTTCCGTTAGCGATGAGCTCGGCGATTAACTCCAGGGGTAGAGCCGCAGAATCAAATATTTCTATCTCGGGGGTTAAATAGCCCTCTGACGCGGTTTTGAAGGTTGCCGACAGGAATCCATCAAGCACTGCTTCACCAGCTGCCTGCAAACGGCCGGACAGAGGCAGTACCAACGCAACAGAAAGCGGAGCTTCAAGCTCAGAACGAATCAGGTCAAGAAGTTGTGATGGGGGCCGTTCGCGAGCCGGGTGTTCACTATTGGCTGCGTACCAGTTGTCCAGTTCTCTGGTCTGGTGTTCAATCAGGCCGTTATTGTTATCTATTATTTTTGCCAGCTCTGTCCAGGCTTTATATTTTTTATCGGTGGCTGCGAGGCTTTGGGAGTGGTTAGCCTCTGACTCCAATAGCAAACCCCATAGATTTTCAGTGCACTGGTTTTGAAAGGCTATCGCCGTTGCCGGAGATTGAGTGCAGGCGTAATAGCTGGTGGTGGCTGTTTGAGAGTTGCCAAAGCTTTCCTGCAACCAGCCCATATAATAATTCCATTCCGCCTTATCCTCGTCTCTTGGGGTTATGGTAAGCAAATTGGCCAGGGCTTTTTCTTTTTCACCTGAAGAACTGACAAGTGCAACATGTGAAAGCTGGAGAGAATCCAGCTCCGTCGCTGACAGTAAGGATATATCGATTTCAGGGTAGAGCTGACTGGCAAACTGGTAATCCTCTTTCAGAATGGACTGTTTCAGTGCAAGCAGGCGATACTGCTCGGCGATTGCTCCGCTGCTTCTGTTGGCCAGGGCAAGAAAGTCTGGCGTGTCCAGTATGTTGGTATCGGCGTCGGATGAGATCTGGTCCAGCACGGTTGGCTGGCTGCCGCAGCCAGATAGCAGTATCAAGCTCAGTAGGCAGCTGAATATCTTTGTTCGCGAATGACAGAGTCTTTGGAGGACCGCGCGTTGATTAAAAAAATGGAAAATCATGGAACCCTTTATCTGGTGGGGACGCCTATAGGTAACCTTGATGACATGGTACCTCGCGCGATCGAAGTACTTCAATCGGTAGATTGTATTGCTGCAGAAGATACTCGCAGGGCTGGTCAGCTCCTACAGCATTTTTCTATCAATACCCCGACTTTGGCCTATCACGATCATAACGAGCTTCAGGCTGCAGCCATGCTTGTGCAAAAACTTCTGGCTGGACAATCCGTTGCGCTGGTCAGTGATGCGGGCATGCCGTTGATATCAGATCCGGGTTATAGCTTGGTACATCTTGCCAGAGAACACCAACTTGAGGTGATCGCTGTGCCTGGTCCTTGTGCGGGTATTCTGGCTCTTTGCGCTTCCGGCTTGCCAACTGATCGGTTCTCATTTGTGGGCTTTCCGCCAGCTAAAACAACAGCCCGAAAGCGCTGGTATGAGGAGTTGGCCGATAGAGGTGAAACTCTGGTTGCCTATGAGTCACCCCACCGCCTGATAGCTTCACTTGTAGATGCTGTCGAGGCGCTGGGGGGTAACCGGCAGGTGGCTATTGCCAGGGAGTTGACCAAAAAATTTGAAAGCTGGTACGTCGGAAGCTTGTCTGAAGTGATTCCGCGTCTGGGCTCTGAGCTCCATGCGCAAAAGGGTGAGTTTGTTCTGGTTTTCAAAGGATCTCCCCCCAAGGACAAAGAACAGGCCGAAGTTAATCGCCTGATGAAGCTGTTAATTCCTGAACTCGGCCTTAAAAGGTCTGCGTCACTTGTCGCCCAGATTTTGGAAGTGAAAAAAAATCTCTGTTATCAGGTGGGCTTGCAGATCAAAGAGGAGGGTGGCCAAGGTTGTGCCCCGGAATAATCTCTATAGTCACAGAAAGCCGTTGTGAACTTTGTCTGTGGAAGGTATGGTCTGCCGCTGAGTCAG
>JBFHKI010000253.1:0-3481 GCA_041595415.1 Pseudomonadales bacterium
GTTTTATTTAGCCATGGCACAATTAGAAATTCTCGAATTCCCCGACCCCCGTTTGCGCAAGGTGGCCGAACCTGTAACCGAGGTTAACGATGACATTCGGCAGCTCTGTGCAAATATGCTGGAAACTATGTATGCGGCTCCGGGCATAGGTTTGGCAGCAACCCAGGTGAATGTTCACAAACGCCTGCTGGTTTGCGATGTATCTGAGAAAGGCGATACACCCATGGTATTTATCAATCCCGAGATTGAACTCCAAAGCGAGGAGCTCTCAGCCTACGACGAAGGCTGTCTTTCGGTTCCCGGCTATTTCGAAGAAGTCAGTCGTCCAAGCAAGGTGCTGGTCAAAGCTCTGAACGAAAAAGGCGAAGCTTTTGAAATGGAGCTGGAAGGTTTGTTAAGTACCTGTGTGCAGCATGAGATTGATCACCTGAACGGCAAGCTCTTTGTCGATTATATTTCACCAATAAAGCGCCAACGCATCCGTACAAAGCTGGAAAAACAGCACAAGAAAAGAGCCTGACATGACGGCTACACTGCGCCTGGGTTTTGCTGGCACCCCCCTGTTTGCCGCAGAACACCTTCGGGCCCTTTTATCTGCAAATTTTAATGTCGTTGCCGTCTGGACCCAGCCGGACAGGCCCGCCGGTCGCGGCAAACAAACCCAAGCCAGCCCGGTAAAAAGTCTGGCGCTGGAAAACAGCATACCGGTATTACAGCCGGAAAAGCTGTTACCCCCTGATCAGGCAGAGATGGCGGCACTCAACCTGGATCTTCTGGTTGTTGTAGCCTATGGATTGATTCTGCCGCAGAGGATTCTCGATATCCCAAAATTCGGCTGTATCAATGTGCATGCCTCTCTACTTCCACGATGGCGTGGCGCTGCGCCTATCCAACGGGCCATAGAAGCAGGCGATACAGAAACCGGTGTGTGCATTATGCAGATGGATGCCGGTCTGGATACCGGTGATGTGTTGGCTCGCACCGCCTTTCCGATTCGCGCGATAGATACCGCAGGTATGGTCCACGACCGGTTAATCGAAAAGGGCACTCCTCTTCTTGTCCAAACCATAGCGGATATTTCCACTGGCAAGACCCAAGCTGAGCAACAAAACGACGGCAATAAAACCTACGCAGCTAAAATCAGCAAGGCTGAAGCCGAGATCGACTGGAACCAGTCATCCCAAGAAATCGACCGGAAGATTCGCGCCTTTAACCCCACCCCTGTAGCCTTTACCCACCTTGGTAAAGAGCGACTCAGAATTTGGCAAGCTTACCCCTTGCAGACTTCTTCAACCCTTGCCGGGGCAAAACCCGGTTGTATTTTGCTCGCCAGCTCCGAGGGTATTGATGTTCTCTGCGGTGCAGGGGTTATACGACTTAAAATTTTGCAACTCCCGGGCAAAAAACCCACCGACGTAGCCGAGCTGCTACGCGGCAACGCAAACCGCTTTCAAGTCGGCCAGTATCTGGGTCTGCAGGGCAAGGATAACTAACTTTTGAAAAATCCACGCGCCCGAGCTGCCACTTATCTCGCACCTGTTTTATGTAATCGGAGTGCCTTGAATCTCGACAGTATCGACACCGAAGATCCCGACCGCGGACTGATTTCCGAACTCTGTTACGGCACCCTCAGATATCTCCCAGCCCTGGACATTCTTGCCGATCAACTCTTGCACAAGAGATTAAAGGACAAGGATTTTGATATCCGGGCGCTGCTCCTGATAGGCCTGTATCAGATTCGCCACCTACGTGTATCGGATCACGCAGCCGTTTCTGAAACTGTACAAGGAGCTAAACAGCTCAAAAAACCTTGGGCAACGGCACTGTTAAACGCCGCACTTCGACGCTACCTGCGGGAACAGGAAACCCTGGAAGCAAAGCTGAGCCAAAACCGGGTTTTCAGCACAGCCCATCCCCAGTGGTTAATCAACAGTATCGAGCGACAATGGCCCGAGCAGGCTGAGCAGATATTTACCGCTGCCAATTCCCGTCCGCCCATGACTCTCAGGGTCAACCTTCAGCGAACAGATCGCCAGACTATTCTGAACCAGCTCGCCGAAGCTGGTATTCCTGCCACTGCAGGGCAACTCTGTGATTCAGCCATTCAGCTGGACAATCCGGTCGCCGTGCATCGCCTGCCTGGCTTCGAACAGGGTCTGGTTTCTGTGCAGGATGAGGGAGCCCAACTGGCCGCTTTTTTACTGAACCCCCAAAAGGGTGACCGTGTTTTGGATGCCTGCGCCGCGCCGGGGGGGAAATCCGGCCACCTGCTGGAATATTGTCCGGACATTTCTCTTACGGCACTGGATATCGACGCAGATCGTATCAATCGCGTTGAGGAAAACTTGTCGCGGCTACAGTATTCGGCAGAAATTCTGGCGCAGGACGCCTGCGATACGGAGAGCTGGTGGTCGGATGAACCCTTTCAAGGCATTTTGCTGGACGCACCCTGCTCTGGCTCCGGGGTGATACGCCGCCACCCCGATATAAAACAATTGCGCACGCCGGAAGATATCAGCGGCTTTCGTGAACGTCAGATTGAATTGCTAAATGCCCTGTGGTCAACCTTGGCTCCAGCTGGCAAACTGCTGTATATCACCTGTTCGATTTTAAAATCCGAAAATCAGGATGTGATTCAACATTTTGCCCGCGACAGAACTGATCTCGAGCATATAGATATTCGATGGCAAGCGGCTGTTCCCTGTTCTGTGGGAATGCAGCTTTTGCCCATGGCGGAACAACAGGACGGCTTTTATTATGCCCTGATGGCGAAGCAGTCCGAGGTATAGAAATTAATGAAAATTGTCATACTGGGTGCCGGGCAGGTTGGCAGTACTTTGGCTACCAACCTCGCCAATGAGTTTAACGACATCACCCTGGTTGATTCCAAGCAGGAACTTCTCACCGAATTGCGTGATCGCCTCGACATTCAAACTGTTTGTGGCTGGGGCTCCCACCCGGAAGTTCTGGAGCAAGCCGGCATTGAAGATGCCGATATGTTGGTGGCAGTAACCAGCTACGATGAAATCAACATGGTGGCCTGCCAGATAGCCCACTCTATCTACCATACGCCCCACAAAATCGCCCGTATTCGCTCGGTCGGTTACACCAACGATAAAATTCGTAACCGGCTGTTTGGCTCGGAAGATATGCCGGTTGATGTCGCCATTACACCGGAGCAATTGGTTACTGATCACCTGGTACAGCTTATCCGTCAACCCGGAGCCTTGCAGGTTAAAGAGTTTGCCGACGGGCATGTAAAACTGGTTGCCGTTCGCGCGCCAGCGGATGCGCCCATGGTCGGCAAACAAATCAAGGATCTGGTCAGCCAGCTGGGCAAGGCTGAAACCCGAGTCGCTGCAATCTATCGGCACAATCGTCCTATTCTGGCTGAAGGCGATACTCGGATTGAGTCCGGTGACGAAGTATTTTTTCTGGCCGCCAAAAAACATATTCGCCAGGTTATGTCTGAACTGGCCAA
>JBFHKI010000254.1:0-3413 GCA_041595415.1 Pseudomonadales bacterium
ATATGCAAAGTTTGCCGCCGAAGGCGAAGCCCTCCACCCTTTTCTGGAGAACCCCGCCAATATAAATACCCTACTGATTGCCGGCGCAGCAGTTATGGCTTGGTGTGGCTATAAAACCTTCAGACTGTCAGGCAAAAAACCTCGAAAAACAATCAGAAGTAGTTTCTAGAAAACAAATATAATCAGTTGATTTAATTACATAATTAATCAGATCATGCCGCCATTAGCACGTAAAACCTGACCATTAACCCAACCACCTTCCTCACTAATGAGAAAAGACACCACACGAGCAATATCAGCAGGTGTTCCCAGACGCTCCATCGGATTCATCTTGGCAAGTTTTACTATCAGATCAGGATCTTTACCATCCAGAAAAAGATCGGTGGCGGTTGGTCCTGGTGCCACGGCGTTTACCGTAATGGAACGGCCTCTCAATTCTTTCGACAAGATCGCAGACAAAGATTCGACCGCTGACTTTGTAGCAGCGTAGACACCATAGTTTTCCAATTTCAAACCGACAACACTGCTGGAAATATTGACGATACGACCGCCCTCTCTTAGCCGTCTTGCCGCAAGACGCAGGGTATTGAAAGTGCCCTTCAGATTGACTGATACCTGACTATCGAAAAATGACTCATCAGTGTCGGCAATAGGCGACAATCTCATAATACCGGCGTTGTTCACCAATATATCTACACCACCGAACAGGGTCGACGCCTGATCAAATAAAGCGGAAGCTTCTGCAGGTACAGATACATCTGCCCCAATGGCCACAGCTACACCGCCCTCCTGCTCAATCTCGGCGACCCGTTTTCTTGCCTCGACCTCACCACCTCTGTAATTGATAACAACCTTGCATCCAGCGGTTGCCAGAGCATAAGCGATAGCTGCGCCAATACCCCTGGAAGCACCTGTAACAATTGCTACCTTGCCGTTTAACCTGTTATTCATATCCACCTCTAACTGTCCGTTATCCAAAAAACATCTTTTTCATGATTATTGGATTGTTTCATCAGACCGTGATATACGGTAGTCGAATAATTTCAATAAATCATATACATTAATCGTATGAGCCTTTTCGACAACATATCCCAATTACGAACCCTGATAACTATTGTTGAATGTGGAAGCATTTCTGCTGCTGCACAACGCCTTAATAGCACCCAACCCACACTAAGCCGCCACCTCAGTGCGCTGGAATCAAAGGCCGGTACTACCCTTATTCAGCGGGACACACATCGAATGCATCTGACCCATGCGGGACACCAGGTTTTGGCCGATGCAAGGGCCATCATCGGGCTGGTCGAAGAATCGGAAAACAGATTGCGTGACGAGCAGACCCAACTTAAAGGCCATATACGGGTTTTTGCCACCATCGATTTTGGGCAATCTGTGGTCAGCCGGATGGTTGCCAGTTTTATCGAGGCGCATCCGAATGTCAGTATTGACCTGTCCTACTCCAACCGACCGGTTCACATGATCGAGGAAGGCCAGGATGTTGGTGTAGTCGCGGGAAGGATTACGGATGACAGCATCGTTGCCAAAAACGTGGGCTGTATACAGCGCAGCATTGTCGCTTCTCCCAATTTTTTACGCGGCAAAAAGATCGAAGGGCTTAAGGATATGGAGTCGTTGCCATGGGTTACCTTAAAACAGAGTCAGTTTGACAGTACCGCCAATATGAAGCTGTACAACAAAAAACTGCCTGCAGAAAATATCTCGGTTTCATCTGTTCTCACCACAGAAGGCGTGACCAGTATTCGAGAAACAGTTCGCATGGGGCTGGGAATAGCCATATTACCGACCTGGCTCGTGAAAGAAGACTTGCTGTCAAAAAGACTTGTGCCTGTTCTGCCCGATTGGCGGCCCGAAGATATTCCCGCGCATGTGGTGTATCCATCACAACGGATGCTGCCAAACCGGCTGAGACGCTTTATCAATTACTCTGCGGAATACATGGCGACCTGTTTGCAAACTGATCTGTAATTTCAGTTGATCAGCAATGCAAAAATACAAAAGGGTCAGAAGCCCGGTTTAGTTACAGCCCGGTCGTTACCGGGCTGACCCACATGATCTTATTCAGGGGTTTACCCGGAGCTTATGAAAAGGGGTTCTTCTTCTTGTCAAAGGGCATGCCACCACCCAAACCGGGCAGTCCTGGCGGCTGGCCGGGCAATCCGGGCATCTGTCCACCGGGCATGGCACCGCCAGCTCCCGCGCCTCCGGCACCGCCCAAGGCGTTCATCATTTTGCTCATGCCTTTGGCCGAGCTCATTTTGCCCATCATTTTCTGCATCTGTTTGTACTGCTTGAGCAGCCGTACCAGATCCTGAATAGTGGTTCCGGAACCCTGGGTAATACGGCGTTTGCGCGAGCCGTTGAGGATATCGGGATTGGCCCGCTCTTTTGGCGTCATGGAGTTGATTATGGCCTCCATACGCGCAAATTGTTTTTGCGTATCTTTCTGCTCCATCATGGCCGACATATTGCCCATGCCCGGAAGCTTGTCCATCAGGGCACCCATACCGCCCATATTGCGCATTTGCACAAACTGGTCACGCATATCTTCCAGATCGAAGCCCTTGCCTTTACTGCGGGTGATTTTTTTGGCGAGTTTTTGCGCCTTGTCTTTGTCGACCTTGCGTTCGATCTCTTCCACCAGCGACATCATGTCGCCCATGCCGAGAATGCGGGAAGCGATACGATCGGGGTGGTAAGGTTCCAGAGCGTCGATCTTCTCACCCATACCGATAAACTTGATGGGTTTGCCGGTGATATAACGTACCGACAGCGCGGCACCACCGCGAGCGTCGCCGTCGGCTTTAGTCAGAATGACACCGGTAAGATCCAGAGCCTCACCAAATGCCTTGGCGGTATTGGCGGCATCCTGGCCGGTCATGGCATCCACCACAAAAAGCGTTTCGGTCGGGTTCAGGGCCTTTTGCAACGACTGGATTTCCGCCATCATCTCCTGATCAATCGCCAAGCGACCCGCGGTATCCACTAACAGCACATCGGCAAACTGGCGCTTGGCATGGGCTACCGCGTCCTGGGCAATCTTCAGCGGCGACTGGCTTATATCACTGGCAAAAAATTCGGCACCTACTTCGCCAGCTACTGTTTCGAGCTGTTTGATCGCCGCCGGCCGATAAACGTCGGCGCTGACAACCATTACCTTTTTCTTTTCCCGCTCGATCAGGTAACGCGCCAATTTCGCTGTCGATGTAGTTTTACCCACACCCTGCAAACCGGCCATCAAAATAACTACCGGGGGTTTGGCGGCCAGGTTCAGGCCTTCCGAGGCACCGCCGAGAACTTCTACCAGCTCGGCCTGCACAATTTTCAGGAATTCCTGCCCGGGAGACAGGCTGGTACTTACCTGTTGACCGGTCGCCCGATCTTTAACCCGCTCG